>JAVCCT010000060.1 GCA_030765325.1 Candidatus Stygibacter frigidus
AATCCTGTTAAATCCTAAAAACTTTGGATTATGAACTGGCATCTTCCTGTTTTTCTTTTAATGTTTTATCATAATTAATTGAATTAGAACATGTTACATCATGCAATTTAATCGAATAACATTACACCCTGAAGGGGTGATATTTTAATAGCCATGGGTGAAACCCGTGGAAAACAAAGCAACAAATATACCCCACCCCATCCCGTTTTCGGCGAAGCCGAAAACGGGATGGGGTGGGGACTTCATGTGATTTTAAATCCATGGGTTTCACCCATGGCTATTAGGCTTCGCCATTGTGATGCCCCTTCAGGGCATTTTTGAAGTCAGTAAATATTTTAATTTCGGGGGGATGCCAGCTACAGATAATAAAATTGACAGAAAATTAAAAATTCTTAAAAAAAGAAAAAAACAGCTTGGAGGAAGTATGAAGAATGTAGTTTTGCTGGTTATTTTATTGTTGCTTACAACCAGATTTTTGCAGGCTCAATTTAAAGCGCCTGAGTGGTCTCAAGATTTATCTATATATGAAGTTAATATCCGTCAATATACCCCTGAGGGCACATTTGAAGCATTTCGTCAGCATTTACCCAGGTTGCAGGAAATGGGGGTGGGGATCCTCTGGCTGATGCCCATTAATCCTATTGGTGAATTAAACCGTAAGGGTTCTTTAGGCAGTTATTATGCCAGCAAAGATTACCATGAAGTGAATCCTGAATATGGTGATAAGGAAGATTTTACCCGACTCGTGGATGAGATCCATGCCCGGGGGATGTATATTATCATTGATTGGGTGGCTAATCATACAGGCTGGGATAATGTGTGGACAATTGATCATCCTGAATATTATAAAAAGAACAGTTTCGGAGATTTTTATCCTCCGGTGAAGGACTGGAATGATGTTATCTGGCTGGATTATGGCAATCAGGGCTTGCGTAAGGCGATGACTGAAGCCATGGAATATTGGGTAAAGGACTTTGATATTGATGGTTTCCGTTGTGATGTGGCAGAAATGGTCCCCTTAAATTTCTGGATATATGCACGTAAACAGATAGAGCAGACAAAACCTGTATTTATGCTGGCTGAGTGTGAAAATCCGGTTTATCATCAAGCTTTTGACATGACCTATGCCTGGAGTGCCTATGGTTTATATAAGGACATTTCTGCGGGGTATAAATCTGTTATAGAGCTTGATGCCTACCGCATGAGGGAAATGAGGCGCTTTGATAAAGAGAATCTCCGCATGCTTTTCTTAGCCAATCATGATGAGAATTCCTGGTCTGGCACCATGCTGAAGCATTTCCCGCAATCATATAAGGCAATGACAGTGCTCACTTATGCGCTGCCCGGTATGCCTCTCACGTATAGTGGACAGGAAGCCTTGAATGACAGGCAACTGGCATTCTTTGATAAAGACCAGATAGACTGGAAAACGACTGAGATGGATGAGCTATATAAGCAATTGAATGAGCTGAAGAGGGAAAATCCTGCCATGTATAATGGCATTTATGGTGGCACATTTAGTAAAGTTCCTAATAGTAAGCCGTATCAGATATATTCTGTATCCAGAGAGAAAGAGCAGAACAAGGTAATATTTATCATCAACCTTACCGGGGAACCAGCAGAATTTAAACTTAGCGGTATTGATGGCGAATATCAGAACTATCTTTCAGGAGATAAGATCACTCTTTCTCGGGAGACTATTCTTTCGCTTGAGAGCTGGGATTATCTGATCTTAAAGCGGTAAAACGGCAATATATTACACTGATAAATCGGTTCTAAAACCCTTTATGATATAATATTGACCTGCATTACCTAAAGTGATTTATCATATAGTTATTTCTGATTCATTTCCTTAAGATTCTTAATCCTGTCCTTTAGATGCTGGGCATATTCTTCATCGCTTGTAGCCGGATTTTTAGTATCAACCAGCCAGAATTTGCAGGGCAATTCATCACAATCCTGGCAAGTCTTATAGCCCTTTTGTTCAACGCATTCATAGATAGGGCAGATTTCTTTATTTATATACTTCGCCCATGATATTTTGCCTTTCAATTGATGGCATCCGGCACATTCATTGCCAAAGGCATGACATTCCGTTTCGCAATATAATCCGCATACAGTTATCATTTTAACTTCTCCCGTATATAATATTTATTCCAATCAATTAATCTTAAAAATTCTGGCAATAATTATTTTATTCATGCTGGGTTCCATGGGAATTAATAGAATGGGATAATTACCTATAAAAAGTAAGACTTACACATCTAACGTTGTGACAAATTAGTTTACAAATTAGAGTGAAGACAGGATATTAAAATAATATTTGACATATTTCTGATAAAATTGATTGTTTGACACAGTAATTTGCATAATGTATCGTAACTTAATATACTGGTATATAATTATTAGAGCAGGATCTTTCTATAAAAAAAAAATATATTGTTATTTAAAAGGAGTAATTATGGAATGCCGTAGTATAATATTTATTGTAGTATTGATTTTGGGGTCACTATTTATTTTATCATGTGATAGTAATTCCTCTGATATTGATGTCACCGCACCGGAAATTGAAATTACATATCCATCAAATGAAATGCAATTATCAGGAATTGTAAATATAATAGCTACTGCATCTGATAGAAGGAATATTGGTGAAGTAGTATTTTATGTTGATGGTGATTCATTAGCAGCATTTTTTGAAGCACCTTTTGAAGCAGAATGGAATACTGAAACAGAAGAGAATGATATTCATGTCTTGCAATGTAAAGCTATCGACAGCTCAGGTAATGAAGCATTATCTAATACTGTTAATGTGATGGTTAAAAACCTGCTATTTACGGCGAATTTTACAAATGGTTGGTTAGCTCCTGAAAATGGAGAAGGATTATTATTTATTTCTGATCTGGAAGGAAATTTATTAGATGAAGAAAGTTGGAGTGGGAATGCAGTGGTTGAATTTGAACAATCACCCAGTATGGAGATGATTCCCGATATGATATCAGTAACAACAATTTACAGTAAACCAAATGGTGATGTATATTTAACTACGAATCTGGGTATTCCAACTGGGTCATACTGGACATTTAAAGGTTACCCTTATCACAATAACGAGCTAGATCAAATTGAATTAGACTTTCAAAATGTTCCCGATCATCATGGATATATAATTTCATCTCAATGGAATAGAAGATATTCAATTTCAGGTTTACCTCAATATCCTTATACGTTTGATGTCTATGAAAACCCTGCAGATATATATTTCATGCTTAATACAATAAATTCAGGTGTACAATATCTATGGCTTAATAATATTGTAACTGGTAATTATCAAGTAGATTTTGTAAATTTAAATCCCACTCTCTCAAAAAATATTGATTTTCAAGAGTCTTCAGGGAGTTTCAGTAAATACCTTTATGGATACACTAATTCAGTTAGTTTCTACACTGGTAATTATTTGATTGATTATGATAATGGTCATAGTCTGGTCGGCACTACTGTGGATGTTCACTATCCACCTTCATATTTTACTGAATATAAAACAATACTTTATCTTTATGGAAGTGAAGATAGCAATGATGATTATTACCAATTAACCTATGGAGATATTCCAGATTCATTTACAAAGATTGATGCTGATTTCAGTTTTGTGAATGCGTCGCAGAATAACTATCAAATTGAGACAATAGGGACTTATGATGAAATTGGAACCAGATGGCGAATCGGAGATTATGATCCTTATATAGGCTGGACTGTTTACGGTCCTCCTGACATTAATCAATATTCTTTACCGATTCTTCCAGGTTTAGCATCTCAATATAACCCAAATATTTATAATGGATCATTTACACTTAATTATTCATTTTTAAGTGATTATCCGCAATTAAGTTCTTATTATGAAATGATGGACATCTTATTTAACTCACCAAATTACATGTATGATATAGTAAATATTAATAGAAGTAGAAGGAGATACTTTGATGATAGTAGAAGTGATGGAGATATCAACAGAATGGGAAATGGCTGCGATTACTTTTATGGTCAGTAAGGTGTAAAGAAATGAATATCTTGAGGGGCTTTACTTAAGAAAGTTCAGGTTTTATTGTATGAATAATTGTAACCTAAATTAAGGGAGGTATTAATGAAAAATGCAGTTTTTTATTTTATTTTATTGATTTCGATATTCATCATTGTTTCATGTGATAATGACAGCTCAGGTCCCAGTAACTCAAATCCCCGAGAAAAATGGAATATTGAACTTGATGAGGGTGCTGGAAGTGGAACAATTACTCTTGAACAACATCCAGATTCAACGATTACTATAACTGGATCAGTTGAGTATGATTATTACGAGCGATATAAAGTTACTTCTAATATTACAAATGGTATTGTCACAATTGATGGTTTTGCCTTTTCATGTTTTGCAGAAGGTACTGCACATGATTATGCCTATAACGAGGATTCCAATTTTCAACTTATATTAACAGGGACATTAATAAATGGGGAAGGATATGGCTTTTATGAATCTACATTTTCAGCATTTGATTGGGAGGATGAGGAAGGAAGTTGGACAGCATCGCTTATTGATGGAGAAGGGATAACTGCTAACGATTAGGGCATGTCAGGATTTTTTTTTAATCTTAATAGAAGGAGAAGATGATTGAGCCAGAATCTAATAATTCAAGGAGGATAGTATGAAATGGATGAAATTATTATTACTTACGCTTATTGTATTACTGTTGACTAATTGCGAGAAATCATCAACCAGTTGTACTGAAGAATCAACTGATTTAGAAATCAAAATTCTGCTAGAAACAATGTTCAATTACAATCTTAATGTAACTGGAGTTTTTGCCAGGATAAGTGGAGAGAATTATTCGGACTCTACTTTTTTTACAATTCAGGACTCCATTTTAATTGCAAAAGCTGAATTTATAGATATTGATGCAGGAGATTACAATATAGATTACAAAATATATATTAATAATGACAGTATCCCTGTTGTATCAGAACTGATTGATTGTCATGTATATAGTCATGTATCCAATCAAATCACTATCAGCGACTATATAATAGACTTAGAGCCTACTATATCATTGCATTATGGAGAGGAATTTCAATTTCCTGATGATGTTGATTATGCGGTTTTAGGATTAAATCACGAAACACTTTATTCCGTTAATATAATTGCTGAAATAAATACCTGGGCAAAGGATATAGCTGGAGTAAATTATTTAATTAATCAGAATAATTATGGATGGATGTTATTTAATTGTAATGATGAAGTACCCTATGATCTAAAATTAGATGAAACTAACTGGTTGCCAAAATTTAGTTATTCAGAGATGTATTCGCAATTATTCTATGATGATAGAATTGCTATTGTCAGTGATACTATCAGCTTTTTCTCATATATCACAGATTATGAAAGCCCAGTTAAAAATGGTTCAACTTATACATTCAGGTTTGATCCAGCTAATCCTTACTATAATTTTACTAATATCGGCAGAATTCTTATAGCAGGAGATTTTTATGGTGATTTTATTCATGATTATAATTCGCCTTATCAGCTAATACAGCAGAATAATGGTATCTATGAGATCGAATTGTCAGAGGAAGACGATGGAGTTACATCTGGAACTCAGTATAAGTATGTAGTTTTTTGGGGCGAATATTCCTTTAATTGGTATCCGGATATTGCTAATTATAGAATAGTTAGTGATGGTTTTGGAGGGTATAATTCCGTAATGCCTTGATATTTTAAACAGGAATTAGTTAGATTAAATAGTTTATGAAATTTTAATTTATTTATAATCTGGTATTGGTGAAAAGAATCGTTAACAAAATGTCTTTTGGAGGTAATAGTGAGAAAAGTTATTTTATTATTTGTGGTAATGTTATTTTTAGCAAGTGCTTATGGATTTGAAAAGGGAACTGTTAATGTCGGTGGAAATGTTAGTTATTCGAGTGTAAAGGCTTATTCAGATGCTGATGCTTCCTCAACATTTTTGTTCTCAGCCCAAACTGGTTATTTTCTTAGTGACAATATCACTTTTGACATCGGATTTGATATAACAATTATGGATGATGAGTATGATAGTGTAACTCTTTTAGGTTTTGATATTGGGGGACGTTACTTCACAGATGATATGTTTTATTTGGGACCTAAGTTTATGAGACAATCAATGAGCTATGAAAGTACTATTTCAGCTCAATATTTACAAATAGGTGCTGGATATTTGGCACCAATAGTTTATAATGTTGTATATCTTGATCTTGGGGTCAGTTATACATTTGGTATTGGAGAATATGGTGGAGATGGATTCGGGGATAATGAAGAGTCAATGTTCAGTTTTGGGGCAGGATTCGAATTTTTCTTTAAAAAATAATATCTTAGAGCAATGTGAAAGCCCTTCATTTAGGAGGGCTTTTCATTTATGTAATTAATTATTATATAGCATGTTATTTATACATTTGCAATCAAATGAAATCATGTCAATTCATTAAAAATTGTTGTGATTTTACGCCTTGCTCTGGCAACGACAACTCCATCTGTCTTCCCTAAAATTACAATTTCGGTATTATTGCCAAAGGGTATTCACAAGGGTCTATCAAACTCAATTATAAGAAGCTGGCATCCCCCTGTTTTTTTTCAATTCTAACAGGTTTAAATTACTGGAACTAATGGAGATAATATATGTTGAAAAGAGTCAACCATTCGGGAGGTCTCCGACCATCCAGAAGGTTTCAGATGGGAGTTCTTGAACAAAGCTAAGTTACTTCCTGGATGGTCGATAGACCTCCCGGATGGTGACGACAGATGTACAACAAAATTATCAAAGACAAGT
>JAVCCT010000015.1 GCA_030765325.1 Candidatus Stygibacter frigidus
GATAGTCATCAGGAACAGCGGTCATGGTTTTTTCGACGCGGTCATTCAAATTCCCCAGAAAATCCTGCAGATTGATATGATAGAAGCCATTTCTTTCCAGCTTAAATTGAACTGTAAAGTCACTTTTCCCCCGCCGTTCCATCTTTAGCATAACCCCATCATCAAACACTACCAGGGCAGTATCAATAGGATTATTTGCTTTGATGCTCAGGCTGATTTCGGTTCCGGCAAGTGCTTTAAGATGTCCACTGGCTTTTTGCACCAGCTCTCCCTTCATACCTGTATAAACAGGGTAATCATATTTGATATTATATTCCTGCACAACCGGCAGATCATAAACTTCTATCCGGAAGGTATCACTCACCGCATAAGGAGTGCTTACCAGATAGGTGAGGGAATGATCAAGGTTCTTAAAAAGTTTTCTGTTCTCAAATATCACTTCTTCCCGCCAGACCTTTTCACGCTTCCAGCGCAGCTTATGGTCAATGCCTTCTTCCGGATTGATCACCTCTATGAGCACATCACTGCCACGGGTAATAGAAGTATTTCCAGGTGAAATCTCCACGAAATCTTTATGATGCTCTGCCGGAAGCTTCATCTGACGGAAATAACTCCCGGATGCTAATAATCCTCTGCCGTCAAAAATGAATATTACCAGCAGAATTATGATAATTGCCCCCGCAATCTGCATTACCGGTTTCATAGGTCTGCTGTCTGCTTTTATTTCCTGCTTCTCACTTTTATTATCAGCATGCTGCAGCACCAGCTCAATAAGTTCACCTTTTTCTTTTTCCAGATGCATCAATTCCCAGGCGTTCTGGTAAGTATCCTGAGGTTCATTATTATATTTATCCAGCAGTCCAGCAGCTTCCCGATCATTGATCAAGGCACGCATACAGGCTACTGCCATATATAATAAACCCATGATTAATAGTACTTTGAGAGTAAATGCTATATAGAATTGAGGTAACCTGCCCAGGTTTGCCTGAAATAATCCATAAAAAAGTATCTGGATCACCAGAAACAGTGCTATACCCAGGATGAGGAAACGTCCCGCAGTAACTAAGTTCTGCTGCTTACGCAGTTTTGCTATCTTTTCTTCAAATTTTCGCATGTAGTCCTATTTTTTATATTTTTCTTTCCATTCAAGTTTCGGTTCTTCGTAAGTCATATTCCAGATGTATTTCTCTATCTTTTCTCGCAGGCTGCTATCAATCTCGCGATCAATGGGATATACTCCGGCATTACCTATGCGCTCCAATAGATGAATTGCTGCCTTGATGCAGCTTTCGTAACCCTCTCTGGTCACGTTCCGCACGTTATCACCATCAGTGTGGATCAAGCGGGATGCCTTGCCACCAAATCTTGCCAGATTAACGGACGGAAATTCATATACACTAAAAGGCATGCAATCACTGCTATATATATCCAATCTGCGTTGGAACATATAGCCGGTTTCTTTGATCAATCCATCCACATATCCCAAAAGGAAGTTTGTGCCGATCACAGCTACAGCATCGGTGCCAATAGCATCTCCACTTACATCTATATTCAGCATCAATCCCAGACGAGCTTTTAATTCTTCCAGATGGTCTTTCACATATTTTTGACTGCCCAGCAGCCCCAGCTCTTCCCCGCCAAAAAATACCAGGCGCAAGTCTCGCTGCAATTTATGCTTACGGAAATACTCAGCTATTTTAAGCAAAGTAACTATTCCACCCCCATTATCAGAGGCTCCGGGACTATGAGCTACGCTGTCAAGATGACCACCTGCCAGGGTTAAAGTATTATCCAATCCGGCACCCGGTATATCAACTATTATATTATGTCCCTGAGTTTTCATCACTTTTTGCTCGATCTTCATCTGCACAATTTTTCCACTGTATTTCTTAAGCTTGATAGCTGTTTCATGATCCACAGTCACAGAATGCGTGTATCCGCTTTCATAAGAAGATTGACGGTGACTTAAGCTGGTTGCTTTACGATAAGGACCGCCTACATTGATATATCCCGATATTTCATATTCCTTAAGCAAGGGTGCAATACCGCGACTAAAACCGTAACTCATTACGATCTTACCCTTATAAGCTCCACGATTAAGCCTGACCATATCAATATTATCCAGCCAGACGAGTTCGCCTTCGATCTTCACATCTTCATTTAAGCCATAGGGTGTTGCTGGCAAACTGCGTCCTTCCACGTTTATAGTTGCCGTTCCCGGCTCGAAACTATTTAGTTCAAATTTCTCTATCACAGGAGAATAGCCCAGTTCCCTCAGATATTTGCAGATGATCTCTACTGCTTCCTTCTCTCCTGCGGTTCCGCTTAAGCGCACAAAATCTAATTCCCTGATTATTTTAACCGGATTTAACATATAGCCTCCTACTGATACTTTTTTCTTCTTTTATTCTTATAAGCAATATTGTCAAGAATTCATCTCTATTACGCACATTTTTTGCTGAGACTATTCAATCTTTATGGTTGTGTTATCAGATTCTGGTAGGGGCAGACCCATGTGTCTGCCCGGAAGTTGCTGCGATATAATATCGAATAAGGGCAGACACGTGGGTCTGCCCCTACGACGATCTATCAAATATTTAGATGCAGGGAAAAAAACAGTCCTGAATATGGATAATTCAGGACTGACTTTTATATAAATTATTTGAGTTCCTTGATGAGTTCTTCTACAGCGGCTTTGAGCTTGAGATCATTATCATTGATATAATCTTCAGGAGTCATGGGAACATATATATCTGGCTGGGCACCATCCCCTTCCATATTTTTATAATCCATTTCAAACCAGCCGGAAGAGGGCATTCTCATGGAAGAGCCATCCATAAAACTGATGTGTCCAGTACCGATAACAGAGCCAGACGTCGGCATTCCTATCACTTTTCCCAGCTTAAGGTTTTTGAATAGAATGGGGAATATCTCAGCATCGGAAAAGGAATCTTCGTCAATCAGTAGAACAATGGGCTTATCCCAGACATCATTGGGAGTTGGATATTTTTTGGCATCAGCCCTACGGCTTGAGCTCCAGCCATACTGTTTTTTGGTGAGGGTTTCCAGAATAGAATCGTGAGTATTTCCACCGCCATTAAAACGAATATCAATGATCAAAGCATCTTTATCAAAATTCATGCCGAAAAGTTCATCTTCAAATTTTTCATAACTGGAATTATTCATCCCGCGAATATGCGAGTAGGCAAAACGTCCATCAGATAGTTCTTCTACTTTCTCCCGCCTGCTTTGCACCCAGTCATCATACC
>JAVCCT010000103.1 GCA_030765325.1 Candidatus Stygibacter frigidus
AAACTTTATCGAATTAAATAACATTTATTTATTTTTTACCCTTTTTTTATTAATATCCCTTTGACAAAAAATCCATTTTTATGGCAACTTGTCAAATATTTATTAATCATGCTGCACAAATCTTTGGTAACTCGCTGAAAATTGCTTCATATTATCTATTTCAACCACATCTATATAGAGGAAATTGACTACTACCAACATTAATAATTTATTGTCTTGACTGGTTCAGGTCATAAATCTTGAATTCGTCAATAATCCTAGGAGTAATTTCGTAATATTTTTTTTTGATAAATTCAAAATTGACGAAATCGCAAAAACTATCGCGCACAAAAATTAATTATTTAGTATGTAATTAAGATTGTTCTTGACAAGATATTAAGATATATTAATTATATATTATATAAGGTGGTATGATGATAAAGATAAAAAATAAAGAGCAGATAGAGATTGCAGTATTAGAAGAATGGCGTAATCATTATTCAACAAAGAAAATAGCACTTTTGGAAAAATCATGGGCGTTCACCTTTCACAAATTTATCCTGCCTTACCTTCCTGTAGAATCCTTAAGAAAATTTTACTCTGACAAAATAGGTAGAAAATCCAAAGAACTCTATGCTGCGATGGGTGCAGTGATTCTGCAACATTTTTTTGATTTATCAGATGATGAAACTGTAGATAAATTAGCTTTTGATCAGCAATGGCACTTTGCTTTAGATTGCTTTGACGAAAAGGATCAGGTTACGTGTGCCAGAACAATTTTTACCATGCGCAAACACATAACCGATGAAAATCTGGCTGACAAAATATTTGCTCATGCAACTGATGTAATGGTTAAAGTCTTCCAAATAGATGTCAGTAAAATGAGGCTGGATTCTGTCCATGTTTATTCCAATATGGCATGTTTGGGAAGAATTAGATTATTGCAAGCAGCTATAGTTAAGTTTTTACGGAATTTAAAGAAAAAGCACAAGAATATGACGTAGATATTGTTTCACCAACCTTGGGAAGAACTTCTGAGAAACAACATGAGAAATTTTTCTATAACGGCGATACTTATGAAGTGAAACATAATAAGAAGCACTCAATAACAGCTATTTGTTATAGTCCTACCTGTGCAGGTTGTCCTAAGTCAGGAGAATGTCCCGCCCAAGAGTACAAAAAAGGCAGAAAACATTACTATACAATATCCATAAAATGTCATTTCCGGAGAGAATACGGAAAGAGTAAGGAATTTATCGAACAATATAAATTACGAAGTGGTATAGAAGCCACAAATTCGCGGTTTATTTCCATGACAGGAGGACAACGATCGCGATACCGAGGTATGAAGAAAATGAGATTCAGTCAGAAATTGAAAGCATTGGCAATCAATATGTACCTATTGCCAAATATTTGAGGGAATTGCCGGATTCTGTCTATATTTTCGATTTTTGGTCATATTTTTCTTGTTTTCGCCTTTTAAAAAGCCGAAAATTGACATTTACAGCCTAATAAAACTTTTTATGGGAAATTAGAAATAAAACGCAAAGCAATCTTAGAAAATCAAAGGATTAATTTTTGCGATGGCGTCAAATATGAATTTGTAGGAGTTGCTTTCTAAGAAAATAATTCTACTTTTTTATTTTTCGCCTTATACTTCTGTAAATTTTTCCCGAAGAGGAGCGACTGATTTTATACATCTGGTGCAAATATGCCAGTATAAATATTGGGATCTTATTTTTTCTCTTAAAACTCCAGGGAATCTCAGGTAGTTTGTAGTTATTACTTTTTGCCCATGCAATCAATTCAAGTACAATGGGATAATATTGTAATTTGTTCTTAGCCCAGAATACCCAGGGTTTGGGATATGGTCCCAAATGCGCAACGTAAGCACTCGTATCTATATCAAGATTCCCCGCAATGACTGGAGGAGCATCAGCTGCAAAAGCAACTAATGAGTCCAAAACAGACTCATCCATCTGAAAATAGGGCTCGTTTTTATAATCATGTGAAATTGATGTATTATTGTCGGGTAATACTTTAAACATCTGAGTATGCCACTTCCTGGCAAAATCTATATAATCCTTTGAAAATGTTATATTACCACTACAGATTGTATTTTTGATTCTGGGTATATCATTTTCACCCACGTCTTTGCGCCATATTTCAAGGATATGTTTTGGTATTGAACCATACGTATCGCCCTTTCTGTAATGCGAAGAAAATACCATACCATCTTCTTCTGGAGTTTTTATTCGAGAAAAAAGTCCTGAACCCTCTGGTGTAAGATAGGGGGTTATATCTCCGGTTACAAGACAATCTCCATCAAATAAAGTTACATAATCTGAATCATCATTTGCTGTTAAAAGGATAGCTTCCACTTTTCTTGTTACCGGATGGTGTTCAATACTCGGATTTGCCGGATATACACGGCAATTATCAAACTGATCTAGCAATGCGGTTTCAGCATGATTTAATTTAATTCCAAGAACATAAATCTTTGTTTTAACCCCATTTTTTCGTAAAGAACAGATTAACAGGTAAACTGCTATTACAAAATTCGTGTCTGTAACTATAACGATACTTGCTTTTTTATCAATCATTGTTAATTACTTATTAGTGATAGATTTTATTATTCTCAGAATAAAACGACCCTGACAAGATTCTTAGCTGATATTATCACTAAATTTTCTCCTTGCTTAATTTCTTCTATTTATTATTTATTCATAAACTATGGTATTTGTCAAGAAGTTTAAAATAACCCTGGTATTCCCCCCGTTTTTCATTTGAATTTTATCCTCATTTGTAAATATTCAGCATAGTATCCCTTATACTTTTTTCTAACCATTAGTTTCCAGTTACTATATAAATAATTCACCGATTCGGTAATACGATAATAGATAAAAATGATTCTCTTTGTATCTAGATTTATTATTCCCCAAAAAGATACTTGACTCATTATCTTTATCTTATCATCTCAGGTACATGAAAAATATAATTATAGTTTTAATATTGTTTGCGGGTTGTTTTCTATCAGCCCAGTCTACAAATTCCATCGATTATAGTATCATTGATACTTCGGTTGATCCTGGTGGTGATTTCTATAAGTACGCTTCTGGTATTTGGCTGAAAAATAATTCCCTGCTGGAAAACCGTTCCCGCTTCGGATTCTTTGATCTTGCCCAAAACCAGATTAATTCTGAGTTGATAAGTCTCATGCAGAAAAAGAATAATGATTATTTGCAATCTCTTATTTCCTCTTTCTTCACATCAGGTATGGATAGCACTTCTATTGCAATGGCAGGGGTTTCCGCTTTTGAACCACAAATGAAGATCATACAAAATATCTCTACGAATACTGACCTGACTAATGCCCTGGCACATCTTCAGCTAATAGGCGTCAACCCGTTATTTGAAATTTACCCTCCCAAATATTGGGAATTACGAGGTACCCACTATTTATATCTCAAGCAATCTTCGATAATTCCTACCGAAGAAACTGATCTGGAAATTTGTCAGAGACTTGCTCAGGATATTCCTCCACATCCCAGTAGTTATAATCTGTATAGCATCAAGAAACTGAAAAAACAATTCCCAAATATTCAATGGGAGGAATATTTCAAAGTACTTCAAATAGAAGAAAAGAAAGCAATTATTGCTCATCCTGCTTATTTTGAATTGATAAGTGATCTCCTGGCTGAATATTCTCTGGAAGAATGGAAAACATACCTCCAATGGAAACTCCTCCAATATGCTTCCTCAGTCACAAAAAACCAGCCTGATCAAAAATTATTCGTGATGCAGACCATTTCATCCTGCCTGCCTGATCTCACTGGTCATCTTTACACTCAATCTTGTTTCAGCAATGAGACTCGAGAACAAGTGCAAAATATGGTCTCTAACCTTCAAACTGCTTTCAAAAACAGGATCGCAGATAAAGACTGGTTGTCATCTGCTACTAAAAAGAAGGCTGAGGAAAAAATTGATAATTTCACTTTCAAAATTGGTGAACCCCATTTCATTGAATCTGATTATGATAATTTACAGATAGATGAATGCAGCTTTGTGCAAAATATCTTTAACTCTTGCAAATTCAATACTCTTTTAAAATTGCAGAAATGCGGTGAAATAGTTAAGAAAGAGGAATGGATTGTCCCTGCTCATTCCACTAATGCCTGGTACAGCGTTAATAGAAATGATATCACTCTACCGGTTGCCTACATCAATCAATTATTTAGTCCCGGTAATGATTCCGCAACTAATTATGCCATGCTGGGAGCATCTATTGCCCACGAAATGACCCACTCTCTGGATGATACAGGCAGGCTCTATAATAAAGAAGGTAAATCCAAAAATTGGTGGAAGAAATCTGAAATCCGCCATTTTAATGAACTAACTCAAGAACTCATAAATCAAAGTGAAAACTATATTATAATAGATACTTTGCATATCAATGGTAAACGCTCAGCAGGAGAAAATATTGCTGATGCTGGTGGCTTAAATATTGCCTGGGATGCCTATAAAATTGCTACGGAAAATCATACTCCTGCTATCATCGAAGGATATACACCCGAACAGCAATTTTTCCTTGCCTATGCCCAAAAATGGCGTGATATCTTAAGCGATGAACTCAAAAGAAGCTATGCTGCCGGATATTATCATGCTCCCCCAGAGTATCGCACTAATGGTAATGTATATAATATCGAAGGGTTCTACAAAGCTTTTAATATTAATTCCGGCAAATTATATAAACAAGAAAAAGACCGATTAATCATCTGGTAATCTCAACTAAGCAGGAGTGAGTGGTACCGCGGATATGACTTCTTTCAATCAGTTATATTCCTCACTCTTTCCATTGGGTCCATAATGTCCATTTCTCTTATTTTCTTTAAAAAGTTCGTTTTGTTAGTTATGCCTACCCACCCACAGTTTTAACGAATGTGGGTTCGTTGCTAAAAATTTTACACTTGTCAGCCTGGGCTGATTATATTGGGTTCCGCATCCATCCACGTTATCGGCATAATCTGTGTTATATCTCTAGCACAAAAACCAATCGGTAGGATAGTTTTTTAATACCTTTTTAAGAAAATGAATCTCGCTTGCTAACTACCTCGGTGACTACCAGTAGATTAACTGGTTATTTGTTTGCCTGAACAGTTTGAAATATAATAAGGGATATTTTTTTGTTACTTGACTTATTATTGGTATTATTGGATTATTTGACTAACTTGTTGGGAGGGAGTATTTATGAATAGAAAATTAATTTATGCAATAGTGATTCTTATTTTTATAATTAATCTTTCAGCCTCAACTTCTACAGAGAGTGATAGACCCTTGATCATTGGCTGCGAACCGGATTATCCTCCCTATTGTATAGTAGATTCTGATGGAGAGGGTATAGGCTTTTCCATAGATTTGATCAAAGCAGCTTTGAAAACCCAGAATCTTAATTATGAGATCAAAGTTGATCAGTGGATCAATCTTAAGCGCGCTTTAGCAGAAGGGGAAATTGATGCCTTACCGTTAGTGGGTAGAACTCCGGAGCGCGAACCATATTTTGATTTTACTTTCCCCTATATCTCCCTTCATGGGGCGATATTTGTCCGCAAAGGTGATCATCGTATCAAATCTATCAGCGATCTCAAGGATAAAGAAGTTGTGGTGATGGCAGGAGATAATGCAGAGGAATTTGCCCGCAGAGATAATATCTCAGATTTCATTATTACTACCAGCACTTTTCAGGAAGCTTTTAAGGAATTGGATTCAGGTAAATATGATGCTGTTATCACTCAAAGAGTGATGGGCTTGCAGTTATTAAAGGAATTAAAGATATATTCCATCGCCCCTTTAAGTATCGATCTCAGTGATTTCAGGCAGGATTTTTGTTTCGGTGTGAAAGAAGGTAATAAGGAACTGCTGGAGAAACTTAATGAAGGTCTGGCGATTATTATCTCTAATGGAAATTTCAAGGATATATCACAAAAGTGGTTCACTCCTGAAATATACCGTTCAGGAATGAATAAATATTACTTGAAAATGGCTGCTTATATTTTTCTCCCACTTATTTTGTTTTTCCTGATCGTAATGCAGATCTATATGCGAAAAGAGATTAAAAGAAAAACAGCAGTCCTCCAAGAAGAAGTTAAGGAACATGAAATTGCTCGAAAGAAACTTTTAGCCAGTGAAGAAAAATTCCGCAGTTATGTAGATAAGGCACCCACAGGGATATTTGTTACTGATGATGAAGGCTATTATCTGGATGTAAATTCCGCTGCCTGTAGTATAACCGGATATGATCGGGATGAATTGATCGGTATGCACCTCAGTGAGCTCATTGATAATGAAGATAGGAAAAAAGCAGAGAAATCATTTGCTACTCTATCAGAAACCGGCAGTCTAATTAGCGAGCTTCAATTTGTCACTAAAACCGGAGAAAAACGCTATTGGAGAATTGATGCAAGTGCACTGACCGGAAATACTTATCTGGGATTTACAGTTGATACTACAGAGAAATGGCTCGCTAATAATGAATTACAGAAAAACCGTGATCAGCTTAGGAGTCTATTTGATAATATGATAAGCGGTTTTGCTTTTCATAAGATCATCCTCGATGATTCAGGCAAACCGATTGATTATGAATTTATTGAAGTAAATAAAGCTTTTGAAAATATAGTTGGAATTAAAAAGAAAAATATTATTAATAGAAAAGTAACTGAAGTGTTACCGGGAACTGAAGATGATCCTGCCGACTGGATAGGTACTTATGGTAAAGTAGCTTTAAGCGGCAGATCTATTAGCTTTGAAAGTTATAGCCAAAACGTTGGTAAATGGTTCGCAATTAGTGCTTATTCTCCTGTAAAAGGGTATTTTGCTACAATATTTTATGATATTACTGAAAGAAAACAAAACGAAGAAGAATTAGAGAACTATCGTGAAAATCTGGAAGCTCTTATCAAAGAAAGAACCAGTGAATTGCAGGAAAGTAATAAAGAGCTGGTGCGCTATAATAAGCTCTTCATCGGCAGAGAATTCAGGATCAAGGAACTGCGAGACCAGGTTAAAGAATTGCAAAAAAAGCTGGAGAATTAAAACTAAATATCAGCCTATTCCCCAGCATTCATATTTTTTGCTATATTATTCTAATATTAAAGCAGCATAATCATTTTTCTGGTAACTCTCTCAATAGAAGTTCTTAGAGTATAGAAATATATCCCGGCTGGAACTGCTTCATTCTGCTCATTTTCACCATTCCAAATCAGTGAATGATCTCCCCCACTCAGATTTTCATCAATGAGAGTGGCTATCTTTTGACCTTTGATATTATATATTGATAGATTTACATACTCTTGCGAAGGCAGATAAAATCCAATACTCGTGGAAGGATTAAATGGATTAGGATAATTCTGCTTAAGCTGGATAGATCCTGTTTCTGGAATATCACTTTCTGTGCTGGTTTGTGGTGCATCCCTCACTAATCTCACATAATTATAAATGCGAATCGCATCACCCTGAGGCCCATGTCCCTGTGGCCAGTCATCTGGATTACCAGTCTTAGGATCGCTGCGCTGTGATCCAGCTCCATGCACATCAATCCACTCTCCAAACATATTGCCATAAGCAGTACCAAAGCAAACGTAGCTGGCAAAAGCTCCATTACTATCTTCAGTCCAGTTTGCATGTGTTGTGCCACTCCAATAGAAGGGATAATCCGTAGTACCGGCTTCTGATATGATAGCTGTGCAATCAAATAGTGCATCAATCGCTGGAGTGCCTGTAACAGATGGTGCCTGAGTATAATCAACAATGCTTTGCAGCTCTTTCACATTCGGTAATCTCCAATCGTCATAGCCGGCAATTTCTGCCTCTTCTGCATAAGCCAGAGCATCTTCCCAAAGCATTCCTTCTCCGCTGTCTGATTGCGTCCACATCAGACCCGTAGCATTATCGGTTATTGTTCCATCACCATTTTCTGTGAGATCATTTATTCCATATTCAGGATTTCCCCTCACATACATAACGTAAAACTGCTTATCTTCCTGCTGCCCGGGCATTGGTCCCGTGGGATATCCCTTGATGCGTCCATCAGCAAAATTTACTCCAAACATGGTCTCATCATCATTCATGGTTGTGCCTATATAAAGAGTAGTTGTGGCATATTGAGAGTCAATGATCCTCTCATCAGCACTTAGATCACCATAACCAAAATCAAAATAATCAGTATCGATAAAAGGTACCAGATCATCTGTAGAAGTACCTTCATAACCACTGGGATCTATTCCTCTAAAATCCATCAAGGAATACTGCTCTTTAATACTGGGTAATCTCCAGTCAGTATAACCCCCAGTATCACAATTATCAGCGTTATCAACAGCCTCAGATTGTGACATTTTATCTTGATAATCTATATTTCCATCACCATCCTGATCAGTACTTTTTTGCCACATTAATCCGGTTATATTATCAGTAATAGTCCCATCACCATTATCAGTAATAGTCCCATCACCATTATCAGTAAAAGAAGCCTGATTGCCTTGATAATTAGCATCCTGACCATAAAATGCATCACCCACCGCCGGTGCACTAATTTCCATCTGATTATTATAATACAAAGTTTGACCAGTATCCACCACAGGATATGTAATTTCCCCCATCATAAAGGCAGCAATTACCAGCATTATTATTATTAAGTATTTTTTCATAATAACTCTCCTTTCATCTTTACATTTTATGACATCAAAGGAGAATATTACCTGCAAATAAAATATTTTAGCCAAAACCTTTCGAATGGTCTTGCACCTTCGAAATGGTTGCCCCAAACTAAGTGCAGGTGACCCGCCAGGTATTTAAAAAATTTGTTCGCGGCTAAATAAGTCTCCGCCTTGGGTGGATTACACTATCCGTGCTAATCTGTGCAATCTGTGGCTTAAATTTATTTACAAAACCCTCCCTTATATTTTTCTGTCAGCAGAATATATGGAGTTAATATGAATTATAGAAAATATGTGATTTTTGCCTTTATAATGGCTGTCTGCCTGCTGCTTTCTGCCCAATGGCAGCAAACTAATGGACCTGCCGGTGGTTATGTACGCTCAATAGCATTTGATGGAGAATGCGTATATGCTGCCACTGGTGGCGGCGTACTTGTTTCAGATGATGATGGCATCAATTGGGAATTCAGAAATAATGGACTCTATAGCTGCGATACCAAATCTCTGGCTGTTCTGGAAGATTATATCTTTGTCTCAGGCGATGAGAATGTCTTCCGCTCCAGTGACCAGGGTATGAACTGGGAACCTGCCGGAACAGAAATGGCAAATAAATACACTAAAACTCTTATAGTATGCGATAACTTCCTTTTTGCCGGCACCTATCTATATGAAGTTTACCGCTCAGAAGATTATGGAGCATCCTGGGAACTGGTAAATAATGGCATTGAAGGCGTGGAGTATATCTATTGGCTGGCAACTGACGGCACAAATATCTATGCCGGCACCTATTTAGATGGCTTATTCCGCTCATCTGATATGGGCGAAAGCTGGCAACCTGTCAATAATGGTCTACCCAGCACTGACATCATGTCCATGTATTATTTCAACGATATATTATTCCTCAGCACTTTAAATCATGGCGTATTCACCTCCACAAATAGTGGTGATAACTGGTCCGGATTAGGTACAAATATCCCATCTGTGAAAGGGTTTTATAGCCTGGGAGATGATCTATATGCAGCATCATTTGGCGGTGGAGTTTATAAATCCACTAATAATGGAGCAAATTGGTCAGTCCATAACTCAGGTTTATCTGAAACTGCCATCTGGGCTATTGGTGCCAGTAATTCTTCTCTCTTTGTAGGCATCACCAGCGGACACATCTTTCGCTCGCCAAATCAAGCAGCTTCCTGGACTCTTGTAAATCAGGCAAACACCTTCAAAGCTACGGTCGGTTCACTTACAGCAGCAGGAGGTAATATCATCGCCGGAACCCATGGCTCTGGTTTGCATACTTCTGCTAATGACGGTGAAAACTGGACTCGCAGAAGCTCCATTGGCACGGTAGAAATTCGGTCAGTATATTATAATGGCACCCACGTACTGGCTGGCACAGATATGCTGGGCATCTTTTATTCCACTGATAATGGAGTGAATTATTCTACCTCAAATAATGGACTTGGGAGTGCCTGGATCCAAACTTTCACCTGGTTTGATGACACTTATTTTGCAGGCAGCCGGGACGCTGGAGTTTTTATCTGGTACGTGGGCTCAAATACCTGGATAGATGGCAATAACGGTATCAGCAGCATTAATATCACAGCACTGGCAAATGACAGCACAAATGCCTTCGCCGCTACTTCTGATAGTGGCGTATTCATCTCTGATAACATGGGAGAAAGCTGGATTGAGATAAATAATGGACTGGGCAGTTTAAATATTACCAGTTTAGCAGTAATTGATAATTATCTTTTTGCAGGAACTATTGATGCAGGCATCTTTGCTTCCAATGATAATGGAGCAAATTGGTATCAAGTTATGGATGATCAATATATCCGCTGCCTGGCTGCTGGCTACTCCCTATTATTTGCCGGAACAAATACTGGCGAAATTATGGTCAGCCAGAATTATGGTGTCAATTGGCAAAATATCACTTCTAATCTGACGGGTTCTCCGGTGTTATCATTATATATTCATGAAGGTTATTTATGGGCAGGAATCAATGGCAACGGTGTCTGGAAATATCCCCTGTCTGAGCTAAGTTTTCATAATTATGGTGATATAGATGATAATGGTCTGGTGGAATCAATGGATGCCGCTATTGCCCTGCAATACCTAGTGGGAATAGATCCGTTGACTGTTCCGCTGCCCTGGGAAGACTGGCGAATTGATATGGCTGATGTAGATGGTGATGGCTATATCACAGCCTATGATGCATCCCTGATCCTCAGATTTGTTGTAGGAATGATCACCCAGTTTCCAGCAGAATAAAAATAAATCGGAGGTATTATGTCCAAAAAGAAGCTCTTGATCACCAATATTGTCCTCTTCGCTATTCTTTTCCTTGCTATTTCTGTTAACAAAGATTACCTGCGCCCCACGTTCAGTCATCAGCTACCTGGCATGACCATCACCGGCTGCCTGCCGAATTTCATAGCTGCCTTCATAATCAGCCTGATGCTGCTGAATGCCCTGATGATCAAACTATCTAAATACCGGCACCTGTTATTATACCTGATTCCGGCACTGGTATTTACCCTCCTTGCTTTTGAAGAATTCGTCCCACTCTGGGGAGCCAGCAGCCACTTTGATATTTATGATATCATTGCCAGTTGTATTGGTGCAATATTATCCCCATTAGCATATAAACTTATTCACAAAAACTAACTTTTCCCTTTTATTCTACAGTTATCACCCGATCTCGTGATGGCAGATAATCACACTCCCTGCAACCGGATTCTCTGGGGTCAATATCTGAAGTATATCCCAACAATGTTTCCAATCCACTGTAGATTGTATGATTAGTTCCACAGCGGGGACAGATTATCATTGTTCTGAAATTTAGCAGACCCAAAACCATAGGAATAAAAAAAATCAACACTGCAGGAATTGTATAAATCAGTTCAGAAGATGCTGTTGGAAATATATCAGCTGCTTTGAAGGTCAATGATAATACAGGAAAAAACAGATAAAAACTATAATATAGTGTCCCAAGCAGGCACGCTACAAAAAATCCACCCGTGACTGGCATATACACTTTGCTTACTTGAAATCCCGCACCAATCTTCCGCTCCTTAAGCTTATCCAGCCTGTCAGGTTCACTATTGATCTCATTCAATAATGTTGCTGCATCAAGATCATATTTATCAATCCGGTTCTTTACAAAGCGATTTGAAAGCAACCCCGGAGCAAAATTTACTAGTAGAATCCCAAAAGGTCCCAGAAATAAACCAGCCAGATAACCCTTACCGCTACCCATCTCCTTATAAAATCTCCGACCAGCTATCCATACGCACAATAAATGCAGAAATGCTTTAATAACAATCATCACAACTCCTAAAAAAAAAACAAAATCGCTAAACCACTATCAGTTTAACGATTTTGTTCTTATTAATTACTATTTATTATTTTATATGTATCATCCGTGATACTTTACTGCCAATCCCATCTCCTGACAGTTGATAGAGATAAATACCGGCACCCACTAATTTACCAGCAACATTAAGGCAATCCCACTCTACTTCATTTCTTTCAACAGACAGGCTTCTCACCTTTTGACCGCGTATACTATAAATTTCAATCTGAGCATCATTCGCAAGATTTTGTAATATATTGATGTTATGGCATATTTGTAAAAAATACTATATCCTTCTGGCAAAATGCTGGTTTCCTGCATAGAATAGAGTAAAACTTTTATATTTATTTTCTATCTCATTTAGATGAAAAGTGATTTTCATACTGCCGATCATGGAGAAAAATTCTGTCATTGACTCTGCAAAAAAAATTGTTTTGCTATCTTCGTCTTCAATTAATATCAATCTGCCTTTGTCAAAAACTATCAGGCAGATGTTTTCATCACCATCAAATTTCCACGCTCCCGTAAAATCAACCGCTTCTTTTTTACTCAAAAGATGAAATTTATTTTGCGGATCATAATTATGCTGCCAATTCATGCCAAGTTCGTTCAATGTGTCCAGAAATGCCTCATTTGATTGCAAAGCAGCATTTGCTATATAATGCAAACCAAAATATCGCTGCGCTGCATTGATAAATCCATCTTTTTCAATTTTATCCAGAGTTTTTTGCGCATATTCCTCACCATGCACATTACGGCATACTTCTCTGATTGTATCGAGTTTCTCTTCCGTGACTTCAATCTTGAGATTATTATTCTTTTCATCATAAACTGCCTGCAATTCATCATCCGTAATCTCCTGATACTGCTCACGATGAACAATCACATCAAGAGGAAGTTTCTTGCGAATCACTTTCGCTGAGGCAGGATATCCCATTGACACCATAACAACCGGAATCACTCCTTCAGGTAAAGAAAGCATATTTCTGAGTTTTACCAGATGATACATCACTGTCCCCAGATATACAGACCCTAAACCATAAGAATCAGCAGCAGTACAAATATTTTGAGCGGCAATGATCGTATCCTGAAAAGCTATCCAGAAATTTTGTATGCTCCTTTCAGCAGAATAAGGTGCTCCTTCCAGCTCTGCCCATCTCTTATTTCGATGAAAATCAATGCAAAATAGTAGACTCACCGGTGCTTTCTCGATCAATTTCTGGTTACCCATTTCCACGATATTATGTTTCATCTCATCATCAGAGATTATAATAATGGAAAACGGCTGCAAATTTCCCCCAGTAGGAGCATGAACTCCGGCTTCTAAAATATTATCCAGCACGTCTTTTTCGATTTTATGATCTGTAAAATCACGGCAACTCGCCCGGTTTAACAAAATTTCCATAGTCTCGTTATTCATTTAAATCTCCCTTTCCTGACTAACCTCAACCTTAGTATCAGCATCAATTATTAAAACATCATTCAAAATCTTTGTCATTGATTTACCACCGTATTATTTTCTCCTGCATAATCTACGTAGAATTAATCAAATTCATTGTCAACGATTAACTTACAAGACAATTAAAATATTATGCCAGGCAAAACGTAGATCAATCTTTCTAGATTGATCATTCACTATGTTCACGCCTCATTTCAGAGCGCAGCGAACAAATTAGGCCTGATATTTCCGACTTGTCGTAACTGGAAGAAATACAATCACTTATATCCTTGATGCGAAATCCTCCGTATTCTATAGTTAACTGATAAATAAACAGATAGCTGACCATGCTATTTTCCATTTTAGTGATTTAACTATTTCAATGAT
>JAVCCT010000220.1 GCA_030765325.1 Candidatus Stygibacter frigidus
GGTTGACTCTTTTCAACATATATTATCTCCATTAGTTCCAGTTATTTAGACCTATTTGAATTGATATAAAACAGGGGAATGCCAGTTATAAGGAAATTAAATAGCATCTCCCCGGAATTAATTTTAATGCGGCTGCAAAAAGTAGCAGGAAAACCATTCTCATTAACCCCCAAATTTATTTTTTTTGGGGGGGGGGGATAAGTGGCTAAAGCCACTATTTTCTGTTAGCTCTCGCTGATCACCAACTGAAGTTGGTGGCTAATGAGAATGGTAACTTATTATATTACAGATAATAAGCATATATTAATGTTTGGCTTAACAACATAATACGAGCTGAAAAAGTATTGAATTTAGTAAAATATCCAAACTCCAGGAGAATGGCTCAATGTAATAGTTCAGCGTTGATACAATTGCAATTGATTCCGGGGAATGCATGGTTATCAAAAGTTTATTGACAAACCGACCCAAAAGCAAACAAACTACCTGATAATAAATATGATGGAGTAATAATGAATTCTAATACTGAACATCAGCTTAAGTTTTTCTTAACTGAGAAACTGATGCGGTCAGTGAATATTGAACCTGGTTTGCAGACACTCAGAAAACTAATGCAAGATACAAAAGTAAATGGTTATATTGCGTTTTTGCCTGATTACACACCGGCAAATTCTCTGCCAGTGGGCACCAGTTTTCTGCTTGACCCCAGTCAGAAACTTAATCCTTCCTGGATTGGGATGGATATTGGCTGTGGTTATAATTTTCTGGAACTGGACCTCGACCTGAAGAAGGTCTATAAAAAGGGAAAGATCAATCAAAACCGTTTACAGAAGATGGTTGATGCCATTGATTCTGTATTAAAACCCAGGTCAAATCTAAGTTATGAGAAAGTGCCTCTACCTATCGACGGTATCCAGATTTCTGCTGATCGCTATCTGGGCACACTGGGACAGGGTAATCATTTTATTGATATTTTCTATATTGATGAGATTATTGATCAAAAGGTTTTCAAAAGTTTTAAGCTGCAGGAAAACAGGGTTTATGTGCTTATCCATTCCGGTAGTCGTGAGCTGGGTTTTAAGGTGCACCAGTATTTTGCTGAATTGTTTTCTGCCCATAAAGATTTTTCTGATTTTAATGCTGCATATTTAGAAGGTTTACAAACAGCAATAGAATATGCCAGGGCTAACCGCAGAAAAATAGCCGAAAATATAGCTAAAGTCCTTGATTGCGGCATCAAGGAAATTTTTGATCAGGATCATAATGCTATTGATAGCTGTTTATACCAGAACACCAGGCAGCTTCGCATCAGAAAAGGTGCTACTCTGATGCAGCATAATAAGCCTGCCCTGATACCTGCCAATTGCTCCAGCCCGGCATATTTAGTTAAACCTGATGTAAATATAGCTGATACCTACTATACATTGCCGCACGGAACGGGCAGAAAATATACAAGAGCCCAGCTTTTCGCTAAATTTGCCAGATCAAAAAAGCTCTCTGAGCAATTTAAAAACATTATGCTAAATGTGAGTCCGAAGAAAATGATTGAAGAAGTTCCCACAGGTTACAAACCTATCTCAGACATTATCAAAGCCATCATTGATTACAAACTTGCCACTCCAATTGCCAAACTAATCCCCCTGGCAGTAATTGTTGACAGAGATTAAGTTGCCATTTCAATATATTTTTTCTAACCACGAAAGGATATTGATGTAATATTAAATGCAATGTAAGACTTTGAACCACAGAGGGCACTGAGAACACAGAGAAGAATTTATTATTTTTTAGTCTTTAAGTCTGGCAGTCTATCAGTCATGCAGTCCAGCTATCTGTAATCCATATTTCTTTTGTTCGCGGCTGAATTTCTTTTATTCTTCCATACAACGGTAGGGCAGCCTTTCTGGATAATCCTTAAAAATCGTGCTTCAGACAATTATCAGTTAAATGTGGGTTTGCAAAAAGCTGATTGACAGGAAAATTATAAAATTATTTAGCTAATCCTATAGGAGGCATTATGGATTATTCATTATTAAGGATAGAACTGGAGCGTAAATTAACAGAGGAGATAAAAAAGAACCTGCATGAGAATCTGATAAATGAACTGTTAAAAGCAGCTCAGGTTGATAAAAACCAGTCAATCTCAAATATGTTCGATGGAATATATTTCAAGGTTGAGGAGGATTTTTGTCAGGACATCTGGGCGATCTGTCAGGAAGCACAGAAACGAACCGGGTATGAGGAAAAAATTGAATATTATGTAATGAACTCACCAGAATATAACGCTTTTTGCATTGAGTCAGATGACAAGGAACAGCCCCATATTATAGCGATTAATTCTGCTATTATAAAGAATTTCACAAAAGAGGAAATGCTGTTTATAATTGGTCATGAAATCGGACATTTGTGGACTGGGAACCGTTCTTTGCAGGTAGTAATACAATTTATATTTAATGAGAATAAGAATATACCATTTTATTATCACAACCGCATCATGTATTGGCAGAGGCTCTCAGAACTTAGTGCTGACCGGTTTGGATTGCTTGCCTGTGGTGAACTTGAGCCGGCAGTTAGCAGCTTCTTCAAGTTGACTTCTGGTTTGGACTGGGGGGAACTGGGTATTAATATCCAATCCTATATCAAGAGGAATGACAAATTATTGAAGGACTTGAAAGGTGAACAGGCATTTGATCAAAGCACGCATCCTATTAATCCGATGCGGGTGAAAGCATTGCAGTTATTCTCCAAATCACCTTTATTCAAGGATTATCTGGCGGGGAAAGAAATTGTTGCAGATGAGAAGCTGGTAAAAGCAATACGGAAACTGGTGGAAGAGCATACTGCTTTGGCGGAAGGTTTAAATCATGACCGGATGGTGTTTATGGCAACAGGTGGATTGATAATGAGTGGCTGTGATGAGGCGATGGCAGAAGATGAATATGAGAAGATTGTGAGTCATATTTCGCGTTTTACGCTTTATCCCCGCAAATATCTGGATGAAATAATCAAGTCAAAAAACGTTCAGGATATGTTCTTGAAGTCAACAGTAAATATCCTTAAGGAAAACCCCTCTGAGCGCGATTCACTGATGGGCTATCTGCTGGATATTGTTCTGGCTGATAATGATATCAATCAAGCTGAATTGAAAGTTTTGGTGGATATTGGTGTTAAGATCATGGGTTACAGTGAGAAAGAAGTATCGCAGTTTATTGCGGGTGGTCTATATTCCATGTTCACTCCAAAAGTGAAGTAACTAAGATACTGGGAGAATATCATAAAACTATCTGAGAAATTCAAATCTGATCTTATGCTGTTTACGGCAGCCATACTATGGGGTTTTGCCTTTGTTGCTCAACGCCAGGGTATGAAATTTGTCGGACCATTCCTTTTTAATGGCTTCAGATTTATTTTAGGAGCACTGGTAATTTTACCTTTTAGTGGAATTAAGTTCTCAAGAAAGGAGTTACGGGCAGGAATTTTACTGGGAATTGTACTTTTCATGGCAGCCACTCTGCAACAGATAGGAATTATCTATACTACTGCCGGAAAAGCGGGGTTCATAACTGGTCTATACATGATTTTTGTGCCGATTCTGAGTGCTTTTTCCGGTGAAAATGCCGGCTTGAGAACCTGGCTGGGTATAGTAATTGCTGTGGGTGGCTTATATCTGCTAAGTATTCATGGCAGAATAGATATTGCTCTGGGTGATAGTCTGGTTTTGATGTGTGCCATAATTTTTGCGCTGCACGTGCGAATGGTGGGAATATATACCCGGTTATTTGCTCCATTTAAATTAGCTTTCCTGCAGTTTGCTGTTTGTGGATTGCTCAGCCTTATGGGATGGGGAGTATTCGAAAAAAGCAGTACTGCTGGATTGTCTCAAGCGATAATTCCTATACTTTATGGCGGTCTTATATCCGTAGGAATTGCCTATACATTGCAATTTTTTGCTCAGAGGCGTGCACCTGCTGCTGATTGCGCCGTGATTCTCAGTTTGGAAGGCGCTTTTGCCGTTATTGGAGGCTACCTGATCCTGCACGAAATAATGTCCACTCAGTCTCTGATCGGATGTCTGTTGATGCTTATGGGAGCTATACTGGCAGGTTTACCAGAAAGAAGAAAACTGGTCAAATCTGATTGATTCAATTTTACCTTGACAGAATAGTCCTTGAAAAATTTATTTCATCTTACTTTGAATTTAATGGCGAGATAGCTCAGTTGGTAGAGCAGAGGCCTGAAAAGCCTTGTGTCCCCAGTTCAAGTCTGGGTCTTGCCACCATAATAAAAGCCACCCATGCGGTGGCTTTTTTCATTGTATCCAGACCATCCCTGATCTGGGTTTTAGAATTTATAAGTAAACGAAATCAGAGAAATGATAGACAGGCAGCAATTGCTAAAGAATCCCTACAGGTATGGAATAATTATTTTCATCGATCGGAAGCAGGTGTTTACAGAGGCAGATAACTCCGCCTGGAGCAATTTTACCGCCATTTTTCTGGAGCAGGTGAAAGTGTCTGATATCATTTTTTGTTGGATGCGCAGTCTTTTTTATTTCCAGCGGATGGATTACACCATTTAATTCGATGAGTAGATCAATCTCACTGCCGTCTTTTGTTCGCAGATAATAGAAATTTGCCGGTATTCCATTATTATTATAGTTTTTAATAATTTCAGAAACAACCCAAGTTTCCAGAATAGCTCCGTTTAATGCCCCGGCTTCCAATGTTTCCCAATTATGCCAGCCTGTAAGATATGCGCAAAGTCCTGTATCCAGAAAATAAAGTTTAGGGCTTTTAATTAGTCTTTTAGTGAGATTTTTGAAATAAGGTTCTAATAGATAAATTAATCCTGAAGCTCTGAGAATTGAAAGCCAGCTTTCGGCTGTTTTGGGTGAGATTGCGGCGTCACGAGCTAATTCCGATTTATTCAACATTTGACCAGTACGCGCTGCTATTGCTCGCAAAAACCTAAAAAATGCCATCTCATCTCCAATATTGATCAGTGATCTTACATCTCTTTGGATATAGGTTTGAATATATGAACTGAAAAAAGTACTAAGATCAGGGGGATTATTTATGTGCAGTTTGGGCATCTGCCCTTTAAATATTTGTTGATATATTTCTATAAGGTCAGGCTCTTTTTTTCCAAAGGCACGCTTTTCTAAATTCTGGATATCGGGTATAAAAGGATTCATTTTACCAGGAGAATTATTCAATTCTGCCTGGCTTAAACCATATAGATTTAAGATCGCAATTCTGCCAGCAAGTGATTCTGACACATTTTTCATCAATGAAAACTGCTGTGAGCCACTCAACCAAAATAAACCATTTTGCTGGCTATTATCAATGTACATTTTTAAATGTGGAAATAATTGAGGGGCATACTGGATTTCATCAATAAATAATGGTGGTGGAAATCTTTGTAAAAACAATGCTGGGTCGTTAACAGCAAGTTCTTTGATCTCTGGATCATCAAGGCTTAAATACGTGCGGTTATTTTCCTTAAGATGCTTTAACAGCGTTGTTTTACCCACTTGTCTTGCCCCTGAAAGTAAAAGAGCAGGGAAAGTCCCGCTGACATTCAGTATTTTCTCCTGCAAATGTCTAAAGATATACATATTTACCGTCCAATTAAGTAATCAATTCCAAATTAGCCGGA
>JAVCCT010000119.1 GCA_030765325.1 Candidatus Stygibacter frigidus
CAACTCCTGAAAATTATCATATCCCACATAGCACATTATAGGCAGACCAATGGCAGACCAGAGCGAATATCTGCCCCCTACCCAGTTCCAGAATACAAACATGTTAGCAGGATCAATGCCAAAATCTTTAACGGCACTTTTATTGGTGGATACAGCCACAAAATGACGTGCAATTGCCTCTTTATTCACTGCGTGATCCAGAAGCCATTCCCTGGCAGAATGGGCATTGGTCATGGTTTCCTGAGTAGTAAATGTCTTAGAAGCTATGATGAATAGTGTGGTTTCTGGATTGAGGTGCTTAAGAGTTTCTGCAATATGAGTTCCATCCACATTGGAAACAAAGTGCACATTAAGGTCAGGTGAACTGTAAAAGCGTAATGCCTCGCAGACCATCTTAGGTCCCAGGTCACTGCCGCCAATGCCGATATTCACTACATCAGTGATCCTTTTTCCTGTGAATCCCAGCCATTCTCCTGAACGGACTTTGTCAGTGAAGAGCGTCATTTTAGCTAATTCTGTTCTGATGTCAGGCATCACATCTTTGCCATCAACTATTACTGGCTCTTTGTTCTGATTTCTCAGGGCAGTATGCAGCACAGCCCGGTTCTCAGTCACATTGATGTGTTCACCACCAAACATCTCATTTATGGCATGAGTAAGGTGACATTCGTTAGCCAGATCGAGCAAAAGCTTCATGGTTTCTGAATTGATCAGATTCTTGGAATAATCTATCAGCAGGTCATTCCAGACAAGCGAGAATTTATGAAATCTGTCAGGATTACGATCAAATTCTTCTTTTAAATTGAAGTTTTTCAGTGACTGGAAATGGGTAATAAGCTTATGCCAGGCTGTAGTTTCAGCCGGATTGATATTGTATTTCAAGTATTATCTCCTATGGTTTATAATTTGCTGATCACTCTATTGATCAAAATCGAAAGATAGTCGGCTTTTCTGGGTAATTCCAGAATAACAGATACTCCTTTTTCACTCTCAATCCGAATTCCGTTTGAATATGGTACAAAATTAGTAACATCTTTCAGATCAATTGATTTTCTGCCTTCTTTTCCGACAAATACCAAATGAAAATTTGTCAGTACCATTTTACCGTTATCAATTAATTCCCAGTTTTCATCAGGGTTTTCCACTTCTCCGGGGTAGCCGGTTTGCCACGATTCCTCACCTGGAAGTTTGATTTGACCGGAAAGAGTATTAAAATCCCTGATCCGGGTGCTGATATTAGATTCATACCATTTGCCTGGAGCAGCAAAGCAGGCAGTTTCTGAGTCTCTCAATTGGATGTCAGTAATCACCAGTGGAAGCGTTTCATTTTCAAGCTGCCAGTATATTTTGTATTTTTCATAGATTTCCTGAGTTTGCACTCCGATATCGGGTTTTAATCCCAGATTTTGGACTAATGCCCGAAAATCTTCTTCTTCCTCAGGGGTTATTCTGCCATCTTCCATGATCTCATCCAGCTTTTCATCAATCCTGATTTTTGCCTGATTTGCTATGATCTCGTCTGTTCTTTCTTTGGATAGCAGCAGGTTCTGGCTGAGATGATTCAGGAATATCTGTTCATCATCACTGAGATTGCCGTCATTATAATTGCGTTTGACTTCTTTGCTGAAAAGTCTCTCAATTACTGAGGAATGGATTTCTTTGATTACCCGATCAGATAAACTCAGCAGCATACGCAGCCTGGCAAGTTCAGCAATTTCCTGATCAGTAAGTTTTTTATCTTCCAGGCATTGCTGCAGATAGAGGTGATAATAACCCATGAAACGACGTTGACTTTTGGCGATGGTCACAGCATCATACCTTTGGCAAATCTCCTTGAAATCTGAGGCAGAAACTTCTAATATCGGTTTATCTGCCAGAAGATTATTGATTTCTATTACTAAATTCTCCGGTATCTGCTTCTTTAACATTTTTTGCATAGCACTTCGTTTTTGAACAGGTTTTTTGATAAATACAGCCATAATTACCTCCTATAGGATTCTGATTTTCAGCTATAAATCTGTCAATTCGATATATTTCAAATTGGTCAAAAGCAGGCAAGTAAAATTATTATTTTTGTTATATTTCTTGACTCTGGATTTTGAATATTATGGCTGGACATTGAGGTAAATATGGAATATCAGAAGATAACCCGGGAGAATTTTTGTACTGCACTGGCAGCAGCTAATCGGCAACTTGATCTGGGAGTTATAAAAAAAGCTGTGCTACTGGCAGATAAGGCACATCAGTCACAAAAACGGGTATCTGGCGAAAGCTATATTATTCATCCGCTTACGGTTGCGGTTATCATTGCTGAATTGGGTTTTGATACGCAAACAGTGATTGCGGGTGTTTTGCATGATGTGGTGGAAGATTCTGATCTAACCACAGAGGTTATTTCGGAGATTTTTGGGGAAGAAATTGCCTATCTGGTGGATGCGGTGACAAAAATTAGCTATCTGCCATATTCCATTGGTAAATCTGAACGCAAAGCTGAGAACTATCGTAAACTGCTTTTGGCGATCACGAACGACGTGCGGGTTGTGTTTATCAAAATTGCTGATAGACTGCATAATATGCGCACTCTTGAGCATTTAAGCCGGCGTAAACAAAAAGAAATATCGCAGGAAACTCTGGAGATATACGTGCCGCTGGCAAATCGCTTTGGGCTTATTAATATCAAAAGAGAACTGGAAGACCTCTGCTTGAAACATCTTTATCCCGATATATACCGCGAACTTCACAATGTTGTGAAAGATAAAAAGTCTATCAGAGATGAATTTATAAAATATTTCTGTGCAGAAGTAAGTGAATTATTGAGTGCTGAAAAGATTACAGCAAAAGTTTCTGGACGCAGCAAACATTTCTGGTCCATATTTCGCAAAAAAGTGCAGAATAATATAAACTATAATGATATTAATGATTATTTTGCTATCAGGATAATAACTGGAAATATTGAAGACTGTTTTTCTGTTCTGGGGATAATAAACACTCACTATCAAGCTCTGCCACTTACATATAAGGATTATATCACTCAGCCGAAACCAAATGGTTACAGGTCACTTCACCAGGTAATAGTTTCTGCCGAAGGGCGTAAGATCGAGATCCAGATTCGTACTCAGGAAATGCACTATGTAGCTGAAGAAGGCTCCGCAGCGCACTGGAAATATAAAGAATTTGCCGATCTCAGGAGTATTGACACATCTTCTGCCAATAAGCTGGATAAGGCTTTTGATGCTCAGGTTAACTGGCTGCGAGACTTGCTGAAACTTTATCAGCAGGAACAGCCGGAAGAATTTATCACAGCGCTTAAAGATAAATTATTTCGCGATAAGATCATAGTGAAAACACCTGATAATGACTATGTGGAGCTGCCTATCGGTTCAACTCCGCTTGATTTTGCTTTTGCTGTACATAGTGATGTGGGCTTGCACTGCCAGTCTGCCAGGGTGAATGGGAAACACGTGTCATTGCGGTATCAATTGAATGATGGTGATCAAGTGGAAGTGAAAACTGCCAGAAATGTCACTCCAGGTAGAGACTGGATAGATATTCTTAGCTCACCTCGGGCAAGGCAGCGAGTTCGAGCCTGGTTCAGACGCCAGGAATTAGAAGATGCAGTTGCTCTGGGAAAGAGTATTTTTGAAAAAGAAGTGAAAAAGAATGACCTCAAACTTAATGATCAGGTTATTACTGAACTGGCTCATAAATTCAAATATTCCGGTGTTCAGAACTTCTTTGCTGATCTGGGGCAGGGCAATCTCATGATGGATAAGGTGCTGGAAATCCTGCTGCCGGATAAAGAACCCCCTGAAAGTGCTGCATTACCAGGTCAAAATCGAAAGTATTCCAGTGAAGGCTCAAAATCTTTCATAGAGATCGAGGGACTGGAAAACCTGATGGTGCATTTTGCCCGGTGCTGCAATCCGCTGCCCGGTGATGATATCATTGGCTATATCACGCGGGGAAGAGGATTAAGTGTGCATAAAAAAGATTGCCCCAATCCCGCTTTTCAGCAGCTTTGCCTCAGAGAACCTGAAAGATTGATGTACTTGAACTGGCAAAAAAATACTCCTGAAAACTATCAGGCAGCGCGATTAAAGATCATTGCCAGACCACGTCCCAAGCTTAATTATGAGATCACATCCATGCTGGCTCAATTTAAGATCACCACTCTCACCAGCTCTTCTCAGCTTTTAGGAGACCATGAAGAGATAGAATTTGTTCTGGAGATCAAGGATAAATCCCAGTTGAAAAGACTTAAAAACTCCCTGCTTTCGATTAAAAGCATAATTGAAGTCAATTAAGATAAATATCAAGGAGAATACTATGAAAAGTTATTCTGATTTTGCAGTTGAACATATGAAAACCCTCTGTTCGATCCCCAGTCCATCAGGATTCACGCACAAAGTTGCTGATTATCTGATGGACACTCTCACGGCTATGAGATGTAACCCTCAAAAGACCAATAAAGGTTCTGTGCTGGTGACATTAGGTGGAGAAGATAACCATCTGGTGCTCGCTGCTCATATTGACACATTAGGCGGAATGGTGCGCGCCATAAAATCTAATGGCAGACTCAGGCTTACCACAATAGGTGGCTTCCCCTTCCAGAATATTGAAAATGAAAATGTGATCATTCATACTCGCAAAGGCAAAGAATATTCTGGCACAATGCACCTTTGCGAACCTGCTGCTCACGTAAACAAAGACCTGTCCACAGAAAAACGGAATGACAGTACAGTGGAACTGGTGATAGATGAAATCGTGAAATCGGTTGAAGATACACAAAAACTGGGCATTTCCGCCGGAGATTTTGTTTCCTTTGATCCCCGCACCCGCGTTACTGAGTCCGGTTTTATCAAGTCTCGTCACCTCGATGATAAGCTCTCAGCAGCTATTCTGCTGGCTCTGGCTAAAATGATCATTGATGGTGAACTAAAGCTGTCCCGAAAACTGACTCTCTTATTCACTACTTATGAAGAAGTGGGTCATGGCGGAAGCAGCGGACTCCCTGATGATACTACTGAGATGATCTCAGTAGATATGGGAGCTGTGGGAGATGATCTTTCCACAGATGAACTGGTTGTTTCCATCTGTGCCAAAGATTCCGGCGGACCTTATGA
>JAVCCT010000160.1 GCA_030765325.1 Candidatus Stygibacter frigidus
AAAATAAGCTCTTATGGTAAGTATTTATGAATTACTTAATTAATGTAAAGGAATAATTAATAAATTACAGTATTTTTTTTTCTGAGATTTTATAACTTTACAATTTATTAACACTTAAAAAATTCTTCTTAAAAATATATGCCTGTTTAGACAGCGTTATATAGATAATGCTGGAAGGTTATCATTATAGAAAGAAGGAGAATAAAATGAAAAAAATTGCAGTTCTTGGTGCTGGTATGGTCGGCAGTGCAATAGCACATGATCTTGCCCAAAATTACCAGGTCACTTCAATAGATATTAAAGAAGAAAATCTGCTTCCTCTTAAAAATATCAATCGGATTAATACTCAAGTTGCCGATCTTACTAATATGGAAAGCATTAAAGAAAGCATTGCAGATTGTGATCTGGTAGTTAATGCCGTCCCTGGGTTTATGGGATTCCAAACTACAAAAACAGTGATCGAAGATGGAAAGGACATCGTTGATATGTCCTTCTTCCCCGAAGATTGTTTTAAGCTTGATGAACTGGCAAAACAAAAAGGTGTGACAGCTATTGTGGATTGCGGCGTTGCTCCAGGGATGGGTAATATTATTTTGGGACATCATCATGCTGCCATGAAGGTGGAAAGTTATGAGTGTTATGTAGGTGGATTACCATTCAAGCGCAGCCTGCCCTTTCAATACAAAGCTCCCTTCTCACCTATTGATGTCATTGAAGAATATATCAGACCTGCGCGTTATCTCAAGGCTGGTAAAATTATCACAATGCCAGCCCTTTCTGAGCCTGAATTCCTGGATTTTGACGAAATTGGGACTCTGGAGGCTTTTAATACCGACGGTTTACGTTCCCTGCTATTTACTATTAAAATTCCTAATATGATCGAGAAAACCATGCGTTTTCCCGGTCACATTGATTATATGAAAATGCTCAAAGATTCCGGCTTTTTCAGTGAAGATGAAATTATGGTTAAGGGTATTAAGATCAAACCCATTGATATGACTGCCCGTTTACTGATCGATAAATGGAAACTGAATAAAAATGAACCGGAATTTACTGTTATGAGAATTATCATCAAAGGAAATGAAAACGGTAAACCAATCCGCTGGCAATATGATCTTTTTGATAAATATGATGAAGAAACCGGCATTTCTTCTATGGCACGCACCACTGGCTATACAGCCACTTCCGTAGTCCCTCTGATTTTAAATGGTGATTTTAAAAAGCCTGGCATCAATCCACCGGAATACCTCGGAGCAGTAAAGGGCTGTCTGAATAAAATCCTGGATTACCAGAAAGAAAGAGGAATAATCTACCGCATTAGTTGTTCTTGATTATACTATAACCTGCGAATAATTGAAAACCTTTACAAGGTTTAAGCGGGTGCTTATTGAACAGTACCTGATAATATTTTTTGATTCTAATTTTTTATAGCTTTACAATTTATTAGCTTGGAAATTATTCTTCTCTAAAAGAAATTTAAATATATGTGAGGTAATATGCGTAATTTATTAGCTTTGTCGATTTGTTTGAGCCTGGCTCTACCCATCTTCTCAGGTGCCTTTGATCCTCCTGCTGATTATTATCAGGGATGTGATAATTTAAAAGGAGATCAGCTTAAGGGTCAATTGCATAAGATCATTTCCGGGCACAAAGTATTTCCTTATTTTGGTGATGGTGAAATCGGCACGGGAGAGATCATGATGGATGTTGATCAAGACCCTGATAATCCAGATAATCTTATCTGTTTTTATTCCGGGTTCAGCTACCCTAAAGCCTGGGCTGATATGGGTTCCAGAACTGATTATAAAGCTCTGGGTACTACTCATGAAAACACCTGGAATCGTGAACATGTCTGGTCTAAATCTCATGGATTTCCCGGAATGAAAACCGATATGGCTTATACTGATGTCCATAACCTGAGACCTGAAGATAGATCAGTTAATTCTGCCAAAGGTGACAAGGATTTTGACTGGGGTGGATTTGATGAACCAGAAGTAGATAACTGCTATACTGATATAGACAGCTGGGAAGCACCTGATCGCGTTAAAGGCGATATTGCCCGTTGCATATTTTATATGGCTACCAGATATGAAGGAACAGATACTCCCTATGACCTGGAAATCGTCGATTACACCAATACTCAAGGCCCTCTTTATGGTAAACTATCTACCCTCCTTGAATGGAACAAACTGGATCCGCCGGATGAATATGAAAAAAGACGCAATCAAATCATTTACACTAAATACCAGCATAACAGAAATCCCTATATTGACCACCCTGAATATGCTTACCTCATCTGGGGAGAACCTAAATATAATCCCCGACTTACTACTTCTCAGGAAACAATCCATTTTGATGGAGTTCAAAATAACGATATCGCATCTGAGATGTTCAATGTTACGGCAGTAAATCAGAAATCTGACCTGACCTTGAGGATTGAGGAATTTCCTGATATATTCTCATTTAGTAATAATTCATCAACAATACAACTACCTGCAAATAATAATATTATCAATCAAGTGGTAACAATTAACTTTAACCCCGTATTAACAGGTGACATCACTACAAATATCCTTTTTAGCGGGTTTGATGAGGAGATGGAGCTTAAGGCATTTATCTTACCAAAAAATGGGAAGTGGCTCATTGATCAAACCTTTGACGAGTCTCTGGGTGATTTCACTCAGCTCGTTTTACAGGGCAATCCACAGCATGGCTGGCATCATTCTTCCTGGGATAATGACAATTTTGCCAGAGCAAAAGCAAATAAAGATGAAGTTACTCCCCGGGAAACCTGGCTCATCTCTCCCCCACTCTCTGTGGATAATGCAGCAATGTTTTATCTTAATTTTCGCACTGCCCGAAACCATGATAATTCACCCGATCAAATGCAAGTCTATATTGCTTCAGAGCTCCCTGTTGATGGAATTCCTGCTGACGCTGTGAAGCTTGATCCTATATTATCTGAAGGTAATTATAACTGGCGGAACAGCACCTGGCAGATACTTGATAAATATGACCTGCCTCAAGAAGATCAAATATATCTGCTCTTTAGATATTACTATGATGGCAATCCCGCTGGTCA
>JAVCCT010000079.1 GCA_030765325.1 Candidatus Stygibacter frigidus
TTCACGCCTTGATATAATCCAAAATACCTGCGTTAAAATGCGACACATATTTATGACGCAATGCTTATTATTTTGTATCACTAGGGATTATAATAAATATCAGTGAGAGCGAAATAGTTTGACATTAAAAGCAGCTAAGTGCAAATTACAGTAGGGTTGTAAATATGGTAATAAGAGATGGATTAGTCGCCATAAAAGGCGAGGACGAATTTAAAAAAATATCTATCATCATAGAAGATGGTAAAATTAAAGAGCTTACAGATACAATCCCGCTAGATGATGAAATAATCGATGCTGAGGGGCTTTATGTTCTTCCGGGGGGCATTGATGCTCATGTGCATTTTAACACCCCTGGCTTTGAAATACGTGAGGATTTTTATCATGGGAGCTGTTTTGCGGCAAGTGGTGGAATAACTACTGTTATTGATATGCCCTGCACGAGTTTGCCACCGGTGACAAGTCTAGCAAATCTGAAAACCAAGCTGGAAGTGGTGAAGCAGCAATCTGTAATTGATTATCTGTTTTATGGTGGCGTGAATGGCAAAGACCTGAGCGATTTCAGGATAAAAATGAAAGAGCTTGCTCCTTATGTAGCAGGATTTAAATGTTATCTAAAATCTGGAATGGAAAGTTTTGGCAGTGTGACTTATGCTGAATTACGAGAAATATTATTAATGAGCAGTGAGTTGGGTCTTCCGATACTGCTTCATGCAGAGGATGAGGCATATATAGTGGCAGCAGAATCAGAGCAGCGCAAGCTGGGTTCAGGTGTGGATAATTATTACTATAGTCGTCCAGAAGCAGCCGAGATAATTGCTGTAAGTCGTGCAGCTATTATGGCAGAGGAAACCGGTGGTGATCTGCATATTGTGCATATCAGCACGGGAGAAGCAGCAGAAATTGCCGTAAAGCACGGTGTGAGCGTGGAAACCTGTCCGCATTATCTGGCATTTTGTCTGGAAGATTTTCGAAAGCAGGGTAGTGTGCTGAAAGTGGCACCGGTTATCAAGCGGCATGAGCAGGAGAATTTATGGAGTCAGGTTGCAGATGACACGATCAGTTTTGTGACCTCAGATCATGCAGCCAGCAGGATACAGGATAAAAACACCGGATCAATCTGGAGTGATTATGGGGGTATATCCGGCAGTGGTCTGCTATTACCCTATCTGTTTTCTGAGGGATATATGACCCAGCGGATAAGTATTAAAAGGCTGCTGGAGATAGTTTGTGAAAATCCTGCTAAGCGGTATGGTATCGCAAATATCAAGGGCAGGATAGCCGAGGGATATGATGCAGATCTTGTTTTGATAGATCCGCATCAGGAGCAGATGATAAGTGGAGCAGATTTTTTATCCAAAGGCAGGATGACACCTTTTGAAGGAAAGGAATTTAAATGTAAGATTATTAAGACTATCCGGCGTGGAGAGATAGTATATGATTTCAATAAAGGAATAACATCAGAAGCTGGAAGTGGTAAAATGCTGAGAGTGCAAGGAGGCAGGAATGAATTACTTGATTAAAGGTGGTTATGTGATCTATCCCGAAGAAGGGGGATGTGGAGTTAAGAAGCAGGATCTATATGTGATCAATGGCAAAGTGAGATATACGGCAGGAAATGATAAAGTGGACAGGGAAATTGACTGTAAAGGTAAGATAGATATGCCGGGGCTGGTAAATGCCCATCATCACATCTATTCCACATTATCTAAAGGTATACCATGCAAAGTGCCTTTTAAAGATTTTCTGGGTAATCTGGAGAATCTGTGGTGGACACTGGATAGAGCACTTGATAAGGAGAGCGTGCAGCTTTCCACCGTGCTTACTATGGAAGACTGTATTAAGCAGGGAGTAACTACCGTATTTGATCATCATATTTCAACTTCTTATATACGTGGATCGCTTAAAAGCATGGCAGATATATTTGAGTCCTTCAGGATACAGGGAGTGCTGGCATTTGAGATGAGTGACCGTAATGGTAAAGCTATTTTTGAGGAATCTTTGCAGGAGAATCTGGAATTTGCCAGGCAGCAATCAGGTAAATCAGTGCAGGGAATGCTGGGATTGCATGCATCTTTTACACTCAGCGATGAAAGCCTGCATCAAATTGCTGAAAGTTCTGGCGAACTTCCAATCCACATCCACGTATCTGAGGATATTCTTGATACGAGAGAGACGATGGATAAATATAATCTGTTTATAATTGAGCGATTAAAAAAACACGGATTATTGAGAAAGAATTCACTGTTGGTGCATTGCAGTAATCTAACGAAATCTGACTGGAAGAAATTACACGATGAAGATATCTGGATAGTTCAGGCAGTAGATTCAAATCAGAATAATGGCTTGAATGTGGCAAATATCCATGATCTTACAGTCAGGGAGCTCAGGGTAACGGTGGGTACGGACGGGATGAGTTCAAATATCATGAAATCATTTAAAAATTCCTATATCTTCTGCAAATATCAAAATGGCAGTGCTGATGTGGGTTATTCTGAAATGAGTGGATTGCTGAAGAATTCATATGCTTTAAAACAAGCCTATGGCTATGATCTGGGGATATTGGAAGATGATGCAGCAGACCTGGCAATCTTTGATTATGTACCGGCAACTCCTTTTGACAGTGATAGTTTTCTGGGGCATTTTATTTTTGGGATCACTGAATCACAAGCTCAATATGTGATAAAAGGTGACAAAATACTGCTGGATAATTATCAGGTAACATTGGATCCCTACGCAGATTTGAAGGAGCGTAGCGAAGAAATTTCGAAGAAATTATTTGAAAGATTTATAGAATTGAAGGAGAAAAACTGATGAGTATGGTAATGAAACCGATAGCTCTTGGGGATTTGTTGAACTGGATATTTAGTGAATATGAAAATCAGCGCAGTATATTTGGAATAGATGATGCCAGTTTTTTCCGCATGAGGGGAA
>JAVCCT010000360.1 GCA_030765325.1 Candidatus Stygibacter frigidus
CCCAGGCAAGAGTAGCATTATTCAATAATGGTAATGTCGAAAGTGAAGAATGCAGTCTGAAATTATATCTGGGGGGTGAAATGACCCTGCTGGATTCAATTCGGATAGACCCGCTGGGAATTGGAGAACAGTGTTGGGAATATTTGGATATGCCTCTATTAAACGGTAATTATTCATTTATAATAAAAGTGAATGAGGAAGAGGAATTTGCAGGGTCTGCACAATTGAATACGAGCGCCTATGAAATTCAGCTATTTGAAGCTGGAATTGAAGGGGTTACGGTTTTATCACTGGATGGTAATTTAAGCTGTGTATTTCCGGCAGGATTACTAAACACTCCGGCAGTATTCTCACTGGTCAAGGAAACAGGATTAAGTGCTATAAATCAACCCGATTTAGCTGGTATCATGCTGCAAAATGGTGAATCATCCCCTGCTTACAGTTTAAGCTGTTTAGATAGTGGAGCACTGGTAGATAGTCTGGTGGAATATCCCGGTAATGGCAAAGTGGATTTGGTTTTTTCCTATGGAACTGCTAACAGGAGTAATAATAAATCACGAGACGTATCGCGCTATTCTGTTTACAAATGGAATAATGACTTCCATAAATGGGTGTATCAAACTATGGGAGCTAATAGCGGAGAAGAGACTATCAGTTATTTAAGTGATAAAATTGGGGTTTACAGCGTTTTTGATAATCAGGACCAAACAGCCCCATCTATTGATGTCAATGTAGAAGGTCAGGAATTTACTTATGGTGGATATGTATCAGAAAACGGATTGATCTCTTTTTTACTGGGTGATCAAAATGGAGTTGATATCATCGATAATGAATTATTATTTATCATAGACAGAGTAAATGTGGAACCGGCAGATTACAGTATAAATGCGGCTTATGGGAGATTATCAAGTGTTCCGGTGAAATATCAGATGGATTCGATGCCGGAAGGTATCCATTACTTGCAAATGTCGTGTCGGGATTTCAATGGTAATGTGTTTGATCGAGAACTTTCTTTTGAGGTAAAAGCAGATTTTGATCTGATCAAGGTGGCTAATTATCCCAATCCGGTGAAATCCATGACAATTGATCCGATAAATACGGGACGAACCAGATTTACTTATGTATTAACTGATGATGCAGATAAGGTTACGATCAAGGTTTATACGGTAAGTGGAAGACTTGTGAAGACTTTTTCTGATCTGCCTGCTTCCATAGGTTATCATGAATATCCTCAGAGTAATATCGGCTGGGATTGTCGTGATGAGAAGGGTGACTATCTGGCGAATGGGATCTATTTTTATAAGGTGCTCGCCCGTAAAGGCGGCAGTAAAATAGAGAAAATTCAGAAAATGGCGATATTGAAGTAATGAGGAAATGAAAAGTGAGAAGTGAAAAAAGAGTATGGTCGATATTATTGATTGTCATTTCTTTGATTTTGATACCTCAAATATGCCTGGCGGGTAAATATACAGGTGATTTTATGTATATTGGAGCTGGGGTTCGTGCATTAGGAATGGGAGGAGCCGTTGCTTCAATAGCTGATGATGCATCAGCTATTTTCTGGAATCCCGCCGGAGTTTCACAAATCAGGAAAACAGAACTGGAAGTAATGCATGCATTTTTGTATGAAAATCTGGCTTATTATGACAACGTGTCAATATGTCAACCGCTGCCTAATGAAGTGACAATTGGTTTGAATTGGACACGCTTGACAATACCTGATATTCCAGTATTTTTAGAGGATTATCTGATTGAGCATCCCAATGTTGCGGAACGCAGCTCACGATTAGACTGGAATCTACCTGGGATAGCGGACAGCTCCTTTACCAGCTATGATAATCTATTTCAATTCTGCTTCTCAAAACATCTTAGAACAAAACTGGATTTTGGCTGGGCTTTTTTTGAGGTACCTTTAGACGTGTATTTTGGTGGGAATATTAAATATATTAAAAGAGAAATATTAAATAATTTAGGTAATGGCACCGGATTTGATATGGGAGTGCTATTAAGATCGCCTTTGGCAGGTCTGGTGGATATTGACTGGCTGGGAGATTTCAGCATTGGCTTAAATATGCAGAATATTGGAGGAACCACAATTACCTGGGACACTGAATCCCAGAACCAGGATGAAGTGTTATTCAATACCAAGCTGGGATTCTCGCTTGAGCAACCTTTGCCCAGACAGCATTTGAATCTGATACTTGCCATGAACACTGATTACGTGTATGATGTAACCCATAATTACGGTATGGAAATTCAATATAAAAGACTATTGAGTGCAAGAATGGGATATTATCGTGAAGAATACACTGCAGGCTTGAGTGTTAATATTTATGAATTTATGCTTGATTATGCTTTTGTAACCAATATTCTTGGTAATACTAACCGGATAGGGATGAGGTTTAATTTTTAAAATGAAAAAAATGATAATTTATCTATTAGTAGTCATTTTACTGGTGATATTAGGCTGTGCTGGAACTACTGATCCGAAAACTGATGAAGAAGCGGCTTTTATTGCTGATATTATTGAGCATATCGGTGATACTGGAGATATACTTAAAAATAGCCATGGTATAGTTACTGACACTCTTAATTGTTATTACGGGAGTGACAGCACGTTTTATGAGCTAGAAAATAATGGAATTGACGCTTATTATGAAGGTGACTGGGTATTGGTGCCATGGCATCATATCAGTGATCCTAAAACCGTAGCCCTGGAGCTGTTCCGCTTTTCTTATATGGATTATCAGAATAATGTAGAAGATTATATATCTTCAGTGGCATTTATTCCATTTAATAATTTCACAAAGGATTATTATATTGATACTTTTAATAATGAGGAAGAGGCAGTAGATAATACCTGGTTTTATTTTTTGAAAACCACTAATGCAGATGGTGCTGTGGCGTTTTCGGATACAGTGGGTTATCATCTTATAAGTAAACCAGTGCTGCGGATACCGACAGATCAGTCAGTATATACTCAATCAGACAGTCTAATCTTTGAATGGAATCAAAACACTATTTCATCGCTGGTTAAAAACCGATTGCTAATATTTGATGAGAATTATCACCTTATCTGGTTTTATAATTTACTATCAAATGAAGAACCCGATATTAATTTTAGCGAAATATCAGGATTCGCACTGGATCCTGGCAATTATATCTGGCGGGTAGATGGTATCATTGAATGGGTTGATGAATTATATATTGATGGGAAACAGAAGGAAATTTATAGTGGATCAGAATCTATGGAGAGGTTATTTACTATAACTTTGACGCGGGAATAAAGAGAATACTTGACTTAATGGATAAGATAATAAAGATATAAATTGAGGATAAATTAATGAAAAAAATAATAGCTTATATTAATATTGGCAGGCTTCGTGAGTCTGCTGGCACAGGAAAGCTCCATGAGTACATTTAATCCGGGTTCTGTGTATCAATATCCGGGATCAAGTAATGAACAATTGATGATAAATACCTATATCTGGGGGCAAGTGAGAAGTCCGGGATTATATCAGATACCAGATGATACAGATTTATTGACTTTGCTATCTTCAGCAGGTGGTCCCACAGAAAACGCCAAACTATCTAAAATTAAGATTATCCGACCTACTGCCCAGGGGGAAAAGATCATATATGTGAATATGCAGGAATATATGAAAACCGGAGACATTTCATTGATACCGATCATGCAGCCAGGGGACACGGTCTTTGTAGCGGGAACAGCGTTTTATGCAATTGATCGGGTAGCAGGATTTTTGGGTACTTTGATAACTTTTATCAGTTTTTATACCTTGATTACTCAATCAAAATAGCAGGAATAAAATATGCAAAATAACCAGCCTATACAAAACAATGTTAATCCCAATATCAGTGCTCTATTTGAAGAATCAGATCTGAAAATCACTGATTATATAAGTATATTACTTCGGTACAAATGGATAATTATTTTCAGTTTTCTGATTGTGGTAGTATTCACTAAATATCAGGTTTCGCAAATGCCGCGGATTTATCAATCCAGCTCAAAAATACTATTGGAAGACACTTCAAATGCCAGATTTATTTTAGGATCTGAAACGAGCCGGATCAATTCTTCACTTAATAATAATATTGAGATCTTAAAAAGTCGTCCTGTAATGAAATTAGCTTTGGATATTTTAAAAGATGAAGAAGATTTCAGTCAACTTCCCCTTAGCAGGTCATTGGACCCGGTATCACGCCTAAAGAATGGGGTACAGGTAAATTCACGAACTAATACTGATATACTCACTATCAGTTATGAATCTACTTCACCACGTGAATGCCAGGCTGTGGCTGATGCTGCATCACAAGCATTGATGGAGCAAAACACTAATTATGCCAGATTGGAATTGCGTAATACCAGAGAATTTCTGTCGGAGCAATTGGAAGAATCGGAACGAAGATTGAGAATCTCGGAAGAGGATCTGCGAATTTATAAAATAGAAAATGGTATTTCTTTGCTTTCTTCAGAAATCCAAAACCTGATCAGCAGGGCTGCATCACTGGAAACAATGTTGAGTTCTACTGAAATAGATTTGCAGGTTAATGAAAATCATCTTCAATATTTAGGTAATGAATTATCAAAGCAAGATACTTTGCTGATGGATATAAATGTAGTATTAACATCACCGCTTTTAAATCAATTACGTTCAGAGATCGTCGAAAACCAGACCCGTTATGTTTCCTTATTAACCAAACCGGAATATACTGAAGATCATCCAGAACTGGTATCATTAAAAAATAAGATTGATAATGGGAAAAAGCGTCTTTCTAAAGAAATTGCAAACATCATATCCGAAGAAGCAGTTTCCCAGGATCCTCTTGCCTTCAGGGCTTCTCTGATCACTGATATATCATCTACCAAGATGGAAAATAATATTTTAAAAGCCAAAATCGAAAGCCTGAAACAGGCTGTTAGTACTTATAACAGCAAATTGTCCGTGCTGCCTGATACTGAAATTCAATTGGCAAGACTGGAACGGACAAATTCTATTAATGAAGAAACCTATTCAATGCTGGTATCAAAATATGAAGATGCCAAAATTGCCGAAAGATCAAAAATAGGTAACGTAAGAATTTTGGAAAAAGCTCAAATTCCCAGCTTCCCAATCAAACCTGATGCCAAGAAAAAAATGATGACTTCAGCCTTGATTGGTTTGGCAATTGGAATAGGACTGGCATTACTTCTTAATTCGCTTGATCCCAAAATCAGAACCTTTGAGGATGTGCGCCGTAATGTGAAATTGCCAATTGCCGGGACAATACCGCATATTTATGTCCATGACAATGATTTGGATATTATAGAATCTGAAATGGCAGAGGCAACCGACGCTGAAAAACCGGAATTGGAGACCCTGCTGCATCAGATAGAAGGAAGACTGATCTCCAATTATGCCCCTAAGTCTTCCACTTCTGAATCATTCAGGATATTGCGTACTAATATTGTAGCCAAAAAAGAAACAGGGAAAGCTCTATCAATAATTATCACCAGTTCAGGACCCAAAGAAGGTAAATCCACAATTATTTCTAATCTGGCAATCACATTAGGACAATTAGGTGATAAAGTTATCTTGGTTGATCTTGATTTACGCCGTCCGATGATCCACAATCTTTTTAATTTTGAAAAAGAAAACGGGATAAGTGATTTTATCTCTGGAGCTCCGCTGGAATATAAATCTTATATAAAAAGAGGTTTTGCCCATAATCTCGATATCATCACTAGTGGGATAATCCCCCCCAATCCATCAGAACTTCTTGCTTCTAAGAATATGAATATCTTATTGGAACAGCTAAGCAAAGAATATGATTATATTTTGATTGATTCTCCGCCAGCAATAGCTGTAACTGATTCCATGGTGCTTGCCTCAAAAGTAGATATAATGCTGCTTGTTGTAAGAGTTGGAAGAGCAGATAAAGAAGTGATCAGACGAGCAAAGGAAATGCTGCATAATATCAATGTGGATATTGATGCAGCAGTGATCAATGGGATAAAACCGCATAAATATTACAGTAGCTATGAATACAATTATTACTACTTATACTATTATGGCAGAAAAGGTGATGGAAAAAATAATAAAGTGTAAATCCTATGCAAAG
>JAVCCT010000213.1 GCA_030765325.1 Candidatus Stygibacter frigidus
GGAGTAATTGGAATTGTTGCCTCAAAACTTGTAGAGAAATATTACCGTCCTTCAGTGATGATCTCATTCAAAGATGGCGTTGGCAGTGGTTCTGGGCGCAGTATTGCAGATTTTGATCTTTTTGAAGCACTAACTCATGTTCAGGATTGCCTTGATACTTTTGGCGGGCACAAATATGCAGCAGGATTATCAATTCTTGCTGAATATCTGGATACTTTTGAAAATAAAATTACTAAATATATGAAATCCAAAATTTCTACTGAACTGCTGGTTCCTCCGCTCAAAATTGATTCTATGCTGGAATTATACGAAATAAATGAAAACTTACTGGAATGGCTAAACAGGTTTGCCCCCTTTGGTCCGGGTAACATGAAACCTGTTTTCTTTACTACCATGGTAACTATTGTGGGATATCCATATTGTGTGGGCAAAAATCATCTTAAATTAAAAGTTATGAAAGATGGTTGTGAATTAGATTTGATTGGATTTAACCTGGGTGATTATCTACCTTTCCTGAAGAAGGGTGAAAGAATTGATATTGCCTATTCTCTGGAATTTAATACCTGGCAGGGAAGGACCAGTATCCAGGGTAAATTAAAAGGCCTGCATTTTGAGAAAGATATATAGTTTTTTGATCCTGAGCAGTCTTTTTGCCTGTTCAATTAATACTACCACAAGGAATCTTCAACCCGTGGAATTTACAGAGATATTTACTTTGAAAACGGATATCAAGATCGAAATAGCCTGCTATAATTCCATTGATCAAGTTACCTATATTTGGGAAACCAATACCGATAAAATCCACATATTTAACAGAGAAGTAGAAGTAAATACCATTGGTGGAAAAGGTGTTGACAATACGAATTTTCAGAAACTCAGTGATATTTGCCTGGCTCCCGACGGTGATCTTTTTGCTCTCGACAGCTTTGATAATAGTTTGAAGAAATTTAATAAAACCGGCAAGATGACGGGTAAATTGCTAATTAACGGGAACCTGGATCCCAAACTGGTAGTTATCGCTTTGGACCAGAAAATTTATATTTATGATGATAAACGCAATGAGATTGTTGTTCTGGATTACAAAGGTAATGAAATAGCTGCCTGGGGGAATCTGGAATTTGGTGAGATTGCCAGTCTGGAATTGTATAATGACCTTCTGGCAGTATATGACCTTATGAATGATGAAACTCTCTTCTTCAGCACTTACGGGCAATTAATTGATCAGCATCAGGGACGTTGTTATCTGGAAAATGATCAATTATTCTACCTGCAACGCTATTATCTGGAACATAAAGCGAATAACGCAAAATTTGCCGTGAATACTACCCCCTGGCTCAAAGTTTTCTTTCAGTCACCGGAGATAATAATGTATGATGGAAAAAAACTGATATTAGGGAAAATCAGATATGAAAAATATTCAATTTAATAAATTATTACTGCTGCCTTTTCTTTCAGCATTTTTATTAGGTATTGCCCGGCTGCCAATTCATTTGGGATTTATCAGCTATTGCGGGTTCATCCCTCTGCTGTATTTCTTTGATCATAAACCTGATAATCGGATCCTTAGTCAGGCGGCATTTGTTTTCAGTTTTACATATACCGTAACTGCCATGCATTGGATAACACTAGTCACTTTGCCTGGATTTGTGGGCATGATCCTGCTTTTCTATCTTTATTTTTTGATCATATTCCACTTGAACAAAATCATCTGGTTAAAAAATCCTGGATTCCGCTATCTGGGATTCATCCTGATCTGGCTAACTTTTGAGCATCTCCAGAGCTATGGTCAGTTCAGCTTCCCCTGGTTTTATACCGGGTATTCACTGGCAGATTACAATATTCTCCTGCAACCAGCAGAAATTGGCGGTATAACTCTGATTTCCCTTTACATCTTAATTACCAATCTGCTGATCTATAAATTCATTACTTCAAGTAAAAAAAGTTCACTCATCTGGCTGGTGGTGCTTCATCTGATCTGGACGGGATATTCAAACTGGCGTTATCATTCCATTAAGCTGGAAAACACTCATCGCAGAGCAGGCATTGTCCAGGTAAGTATCCCTCAGGATGTGAAGTGGAAAAGTGCTTACAGGGATACCACATTTAGTCTATATGATGAATATATCGGCAAAATCTCTGATGAAACTGACATGGTGATATTACCTGAATCAGCCATTCCGGGCTATGTGTTGCGCCGTTATGTATTTAAAAATTATGTAAACAGAATGGTAAAAAAACATAAAAAGGCAATATTTACGGGATTCCCTGATTACATATATGACGATAAGAATGATAAAGCACTATATTACAATTCCTGCAATCTATTTGATACCACTGGAACAGCCTATAAGCCTTATTATAAACATATACTGGTACCCATTGGGGAGCGAATTCCGCTACTAAGTGTGATACCGGTGCTCAATAGAGTGGAATTAGGTCAGGCAAACTGGGAATATGGCAAGGAATTTAGATATTATGATTATAAAGGTTTAAAATTTACACCACAGATATGCTTTGAGGTCGCCTTCCCTGAAATAAATGTGCAAATGGCATCCCAGGATCCGGTTTTTGTGGTTAATCTTACTAATGATGCCTGGTACTATCATTCTGCCGGTTTGTATCAGCATGCAATGATGGCAAGATTCAGGGCAATTGAAACCCGAACCCAGTATTTTCGCTCCGCTAATACAGGTATTTCACTGATCATAAATCCTCGAGGAGATATTCTGGCAAAAACGGGTATTTATACTCGAGAAACTATAGAAGCAGATATCTATGATTATCAGGGAAAATCGCTTTTTGTCCGGTATTTCCATATTTTCCCAGACATCCTGGCAGCACTTGCGGCATTGCTATTGCTATGGACTCTGATAAAAAAAGATTGACTGCAATATCTCAAAATCTAATTTCATCTTAAAACACTGATGGAAGGAGTAATATGCCTAAGCATTACTATCTTATAGGCGAAGTTGCCAAAATGCTTGGCATTAGAAAGCATACTCTCCGTTACTGGGAAGCTGAATTCCCTAAATTGAAACCTAAGAAAAATAACAGCGGAAAACGCAATTATACTCCCGAAGATATAGAAACCATTAAACATATTAAACATCTCCTTCATGTGCAAAATTACAGCATCGAAGGTGCTCGAAAAAAAATGTCTTCTCACAACTATGAACCAGAAAATGAACAAATAGAATTCAGTATACCACAATCTGAACTAAAAACCAAACTCACTTCTAAAATAGAGAAAATCCAGGATATTATCGGTCTGCCCCCTCAATCTATCCAGAAATTTGAGAAAAAGAAAGAACTAAAAGCCAAATTACATCAACTTAGAGCTCTTCTTTCCCCAAAAGAAGAGAAGCAGGAATCGGATCCTGCTTCTCTTAATTCTTCATCTGATTAATCACCATCTTCCATTTCATTATCATCATCGTCCATCATACCACGATGTTGACGCATTCCCATTTTATCACCTTGTCTCTCACCCATTTTATCCCGCATCATCTTCTGTGGATGCATCATAAGTTCCTTAGCCTGATCCTTTTGCTCAGCAGTTAAGATATTCCAGCATTTTTCATGGCTATCTATCTGCTTGCCTTTCAATTCTTTCTTTAGATCAAAGATAGCATTACTAACTTTTTTTATCTGAGTAAAATCCATTTCCTTCAGGGCTACTTCAGCATCGATTTCCAGTGTCTTGATCTGGGCATTCATCTCGATAACTGTCTTCTGCATTTTCACATGCTGATCTCCCAATTGTTCCTGCTGATCTTCTGTTAATTCCAGTTGGTGCATTATCATCATCATTCTATTGCCTGGATTTCCCTTTCCCTGCAATCCCATTCTTCCTTTGTCCATCATGCCCATTCTTCCATTTTCTCTGCCTTGTCCCTTCTGGCAGTCCATTTCCCGATTAAGGTGATTGTGAGCAAATACTGCGGTTGCTATCAACAGTATTGCGACAATTACGAGTAATTTCTTCATTTTCTTCTCCTTTTAGATCTTTGTAATCTGTCTTCTGGTGGTCTTCTGAAATCCTTATCATTAAACTCACCATTTTTTCTCATTTCTATAAGTCTTTTACCAAAAGCCGTTTCCAGCTTAATTTGCCTGTTCAATGTTTCCTGCCTGAGACTGTCTGCCACTGTTTCATTAAATTCATCTTCTCTCAGATAATCCATAAATTGTCTTCGGCAATCCATGAAATCTTGCTTATCTGCTTCTATCCTGCCTGGTTTCTGACGCATATGCTCTTTAAAATCATGGAATTCAGGTCTTTCAAAAGGTATTGGCGCATGGGTGCGATGCCAGATGAACATCCCGATAAAAGCAAGATTAAATGCCAGGGAGATCACGAGTAAAAATAGTAATATCTGCTTCTTCATTATTCACCTTCCATCACATAACTATATAAACCGGTTTCTCCATAACTAAGATCGCTGCTGGTGCTGGTAGAAGCAAACACCTGATTGCTCATCACAATTCCCAGTGCAAAAGCAGCAATGGAAGCTGCCAGAGATAAGCGTTTCCACATGGGCTCAAGTTTTATTATTACTGGAGATAAAGAAGAATTTCTGGCAGCATCAAGAACTCTTTCCCGCAGCTCTACGGATACTTCTTGATCCTGGTAGGCTGATAAGAAATTTCTTATCTTGTTGTCTGTCATACTCTCTTTTTCAAATTCTTTCATTTTACTTACCTCTATTCTACAGGACAGCCGCAAGTAGATTATCCTGCAATTTATTTATTCCATTACTCTCTAAAATATCATGCAGCCTTTTCTTAGCCCTCACCAGTCTTGAATCCACAGCACTTTCGCTCTTGCCAATAATTTCTGATATTTCATGATAGCTCTTGCCTTGAAAGAACTGCAATTCAATCAAAAGGGCTTCCTGGGGCTTCAATAATGCCAGACTCTCTCGAATCAATTTATTCCGCTTTTCAGTTGCGCTTTCCTTTTCTTCTGCTATCTGCGGTTGATTAAGCTGACCCATCAGGAATTTTAGATCACGCTTACGTGCCTTGATCTTATTTAATGTCTTATTATAGGCTATCCTGTACAGATAAGATTTTAAAGCAGATTCCTGTACTTTTTCGATATTCTCATAAAATGCCACAAATACCTCCTGAAACAAGTCCTCAGCTTCCTGACGTTGTCTCACCATCCTCAGTATCATGTTGAATACCTTCTTGCCTTCATTTTTTAGTATTTCTTCTAATATTTTTTCTTTCATTTTCCCTGCTCTTAATAACTAAGACATCATATCTTTTACTTACCTGCAAAATATCTTCTATCTGATAACCTAATAATATTTAGTTCCGGGGCAATTTTTGTCTTGTAATATATTCTTTATAATAATTTACTTGCCAGATATCAGGCAATACAATTTTTTGACGGGACAGAATATTACGTGGAAGGTGAAATATGTCAAGAGTATGTGATGTTTGCGGAAAAAGAGCTTTGACTGGCAATAATAGAAGTCATGCTTTAAACGCTACCAAGAGGAAGTTCTACCCTAATCTTACAAAGATGAAAGCCGATTTCAATGGTGTGATCAAAACCGTCAAAGTATGTGCGGCTTGCCTCAAAGCCAATAAGGTAAAAAAAGTAGTATAAAGATAAAGACCGCTTAGCGGTCTTTTTCTTTATCACCTGAACAGATTTTTTATAATTCTTGTTGACCTTTTAATCTATTAATTAATTTTTATCATATCTTAGTTCTCGCAGGATAGGGATATTATATCCAAAAACTAAATGAATGGAGATTTGTATGAATACTATTATCGAACCGATAAAAGTGCCAGAGGATTATAATATCATTTTTGGTATGGCCCACTTTATCAAAACTGTAGAAGACCTCTATGAGGCTCTTGTAAACTGCGTACCAGGTATTCAATTTGGGCTTGCATTCAATGAAGCCTCCGGACCCTGCCTTATCCGCAAGGAAGGCACTAATCCTGAACTTATCGAAATGGCAATGCAAATTCAAAAAAGACTACAAGCCGGTCACACCTTTCTGATAATTTTGAAAAATGCCTTTCCCATCAATGTTCTGCCTGCCATAAAAGATTGCCGGGAAGTTGTTTCCATTTTTTGCGCCACTGCTAATCCCGTTCAGGTCATTCTGGCAGAAACTGAACAGGGAAGAGGTGTATTGGGCGTGATAGACGGATTCTCACCCAAAGGCGTTGAGCTGGATAGTGATGTAACCCGTCGTAAACAATTCCTGCGCAATATCGGCTACAAAAGGTCACAATAATTTAATGCGTGCCTTTATCGCTCTGGAATTATCTGATCAGATCAGATCGCAACTTACTTCCGTCAGTCTGGATCTGCAGCAGTATAACCAAAAGAATATCAATTGGGTTATTCCTGAAAATTATCATATTACTTTTCTATTTTTAGGTGATATTTATGAATTTCATCTGCCGGAGATCAAGCAGATCATCACAGATCGATTTACTGATATCCAGCCCTTCCAATTATCTAATCCCAAGCTGCAATTGATCCCTTCCAGCAAGCCTCGCCTGCTTTGGGTTAACTACCATGCTGATGATGAAAAACTTAAGAAATTGCACCGCCTGCTTGCGGCTGATATTTCTGATCTGGGTTATAAATTGGACAATAAACCCCTGGTTTTTCATGTAACCCTCGCCAGATTAAAAGCTGTTCTGCAACCGAACTTAGCGGCTGCTGCCCTGAAACTGCAATTAGATCAAAACAGCTTCTCACCCGATAAAATTACCCTGTTTAAAAGTATTCTTAAACCTCAGGGTCCTATCTACCAACCTTTATTTTCTTTTACTTTGTAAATTCCTAAAGGAGTCAATATTATGAATAGCAAAGACAAAAATTCTGCTCTTAAAACCGCAATGGGCCAACTCGAAAAACAATTCGGCGCTGGCACTATTATGAAACTGGGTGAAAAACCCCAAATTGATGTAAATGTCATCCCAACAGGCGCGCTCAGTCTTGATGCTGCTCTGGGAATTGGCGGTATCCCTCGCGGACGTGTTTCTGAAATCTATGGACCTGAAGCTTCCGGAAAAACTACTATTGCTCTCCACGTTGTGTCAGAAGCACAAAAATTGAATGGTATTGTGGCTTTTATTGATGCCGAACATGCTCTTGACCCGATATATGCCAAAAGTATTGGCGTAGATACTGATAATCTGCTTATTTCTCAACCGGATGGTGGTGAACAGGCTTTGGAAATCGTGGAAACACTGGTGCGCAGTAATGCTATTGACCTGATTGTGGTTGATTCTGTGGCAGCGCTGGTGCCCAGAGCAGAAATTGAAGGCAGCATGGGTGATTCGCACGTGGGTCTGCAGGCAAGACTCATGTCCCAGGCTCTCAGAAAACTTACCGGTATCATCAGCAAAACCAATACTGCTGTGATATTTATTAATCAAACCAGAATGAAAATCGGGGTGCCCTCATATATGAACCCCGAAACAACAACTGGCGGAGTAGCCCTTAAATTTTATGCTTCCATGAGACTGGAAGTCCGTAAAATAGGCTCAATCAAAAAAGTAGGAGTCGCTGACGAAATAGTAGGCAATATGGTTCGCGTCAAAATTGTTAAAAACAAATTTGCTCCTCCTTTCAAAAAAGTGGAATTCCCTATTACTTTTGGGTTGGGAATTTCCAAAATCGATATTATCCTTGATCTTGCCATTAAATATAAACTCGTTAATAAAAGCGGTTCATGGTACTCTTGCGGGGAAACAAAACTTGGTCAGGGTGCGGAAAAGGTTAAAGATTTCTTCAACGAGAATCCCGAGATATATCTTGATATAGAAAACAAGATCAAACAGGAATTAGGAATGATCGTGGCTGATGATACTGCTAAAGATAAAACAGAAAAATAATCGAGTTTTTGTCATAGAATTTGATGATCAGATCCGGGGTATCCTCACTTCAAAGGCGCTCCGGAATCTGGACCTTAATAATATAATAGAGCTGGAGATTGATCAGGATTTTGCCGATAAAATAGATCAGGAAATAATCGTTACAATCTGGGATAAATTTCTTAACTGGCTTGCCTATCAGGAAAGGTCTATTGCCAAAAGCAGACAATATCTCCTGCATTTGCCGGCTGCTGCTGATATCACTGAGATTTTGATTGATAAAGCAGCTAAATATAATTATCTTAATGATGAACGCTTTGCCAGACTGCTGATTGAATCGCTTATCGGAAAAAGAAAAAGCCTGGTTGAAATTAAAAGTAAACTCTATGAAAATCACATTAACCCTCACCTCATTGAGACGTTACTCAATGAAATATATGATCAGGAATCTCAAAATGAGGTACTCGAAAATTTAGTTGAACAGCTTTATTTTCGCTGGAAACTGCCTGACCAGAAAAAAAGAGAAAGAAAAGTTTGCGAATATCTTGCCAGACGAGGATTTGATTATCATGAAGTAAAAAATATTTTTAACAGGATAAAAAATGCCTCGGAAAATTACGACCAGTGATCTGATCAAGATCATTCACGATTGTGCCCCACCGGCTCTTGCCTATGACTGGGATAATGTGGGATTCCTGCTGGGAGATGCCTCCACTGAGATCACCAAAGTTCTGCTTTGCCTTGATATCACTCATAAATCTGTTGATGAAGCTATTCGCATTGGTGCTAATCTGATAATTTCTCATCACCCGCTCATCTTTAAACCTATTAGAAAGATCACGAACCCGCTCTACATTAAACTCATAAGAAATAATATCTCCGTCATTTCTGCTCACACTAATCTGGATATCGCCCCCGGTGGCGTTAATACTCAACTCGCTGAATTATTTCATCTAACTGATTTGGAATCACTTTCCACTTCTATTGGTAGTGAACTTTATCAGGTATCAGTATATATCCTGCCATCAAATCAGGAAACCCTCTCACAGGCTCTGATCAATAACGGTGCCCGTCATCTGCATTTTAGCCAGATTGAAGCTGAAATAAAACTGGAATTCTTCTGCGATAGCTTCAAACTCAGCAAAATTATTGCCACTATCCATAAATATCATCCCTCACCTGATCCGGTATATGCCGTTAATCCCCAAAATAGAGTTAATGATGTCTATGGTATGGGAGTTATTGGCTTATTGCCAGCACCTCTCACTATTGCAGATTTTGCCCTTAAAGTTAAGAAAGTTTTATCCTCACCCTTCGTAAGAGTCTGGCTCGCAAATAAAAATCCTGACACGCTCATTCAGAAAATCGCTGTTTGCGGTGGCAGCGGCAGCAGCATGATTTCATCCGCTTCTAATAGGGCAGACGTCTTTCTATCCGGTGAATTCGGCTATCATTCTCGACTCGATAGCCCCATCCCTCTCATTGAAGCAGGACATTTCCACACTGAATTCCCAGTCCTGAAATATCTCAAAAAAATCCTCGACTTTGCAAAAATCCCAGCCCAAATATTCCCCATTACCAGCCACGAAACTACCACAAGCACACTATACCTCTAAATACCTCACGGCTATCTCATAAAATTCCTCTCACCAAATTTATCCGTTTACCCCAAATATTTGTTTTTTTCTCCTAATTTACTCTCAATAACCTCATTTTTTCGCACCTTCTTATCTTCACCCCTTCGTTTATTCCCCCGCTCTGGATTACATTACATTACATTACATTACATTACATTACATTGAATTTAATTTTCAATTTATCATTTTCAATTTTCAATTACTCTCCCCCTCTCATCTTCTCACTTATTTTCCTGCTCACTAATTACATTCCTCCGTGCTCTCAGTGCCCTCTGTGGTAAAAATTCTTCATTCTTACATACTTCGATTCACGACTCACAATAATACATAGCAAAAAGTAAGGAAAGTAAGGAAAAAGTAAGGTCATAA
>JAVCCT010000068.1 GCA_030765325.1 Candidatus Stygibacter frigidus
GCAGTGCTGAAAAGGAATAAGATTTAGCTTGCCTTTATTAGGGGTAATATTTTTCTTAGCTTGTATTTTAGTATAAAGGAAGTATTTATGAAAGGAACTGTAAAGTGGTTTGATGATTCTAAGGGATATGGCTTTGTTTTAGGTGAAGACAAAAATGAATATTTTGTTCACTGGAAATCAATAGTAACGCTTAGTGACAATGCGCGAAGATTCTTAGTTGCCGATGAAGAAGTAGAATTTGAATTAATGGAAACAGATAAAGGGGTGCAGGCGATAAACATCGTTCGACTACATCCAATGTCAGGCTAAGAAACACGTAATTAGCGACGCTTGACGTCGCTTTTTTTATGTCAAAAAATATATTACCAGTAAGTAAAGTAGAACTCAGGGAATCAGGTTGGTCTCAGCCTGATATTATTTTAATATCAGGTGATGCCTATGTAGATCATCCTTCTTTTGCTGTGGCTATGATTGGAAGATGGCTGGAATCTAACGGCTATAAGGTTGGGATAATTGCTCAGCCGGACTGGCAGGATCCAGCATCATTTACCATTCTGGGCAAACCGCGTTTATTTTTCGGAATAACTTCTGGCAATATGGACTCCATGATCAATAAATACACAGCCCAGAAGAAGTTGCGGTCAGAAGATGCCTACTCACCAGATGGAGCAATTGACATGCGCCCTGACAGGGCGACCCTGGTTTACAGCCAGATATTGCATTCAATATATAAAGATGTGCCTATCGTGCTGGGTGGTATTGAAGCCAGTATGCGAAGGCTGCCTCATTATGACTACTGGTCAGATAAATTACGTAATTCGATTTTGTTTGATAGTCGGGCTCAATTCTTAGTGTATGGAATGGGCGAACGGGCAGTGCTGGAAATCGCTGAATCACTGGAACAGAATCCAAAAGTATTGAGAGATGATATAGCTGGAACCTGTGTGATAACAGGCAAAGCTGCTGAAGATGGAATTGTATTACCGGAATATCACAATAAATACAATAAGAAAGAATTCGCCCAGATGAGTGATATTTATGAGAAGAATTACCGCAGTCGGGAGATATTTCAAAAGTTTGCGGGGCGCTGGCTGAAGCTCAATCCTCCCGCAAAAGCACTTTCTACCTCAGAACTTGATACATTATATGCTTTACCATTTACTCGCAAACCGCATCCAATCTATAAAAATCAAAAAATTACTGCCTGGGAACAGATACATAACTCCGTAACAACTCACAGAGGTTGTTTTGGAGGATGTAATTTTTGCGGAATTGGCTATCACCAGGGCAAAAGCATTCAGTCCAGATCAGCAGCATCAGTACTCAAGGAATTACAGGAAATAGCAGCGGAAGATGATTTTCATGGCACAATATCTGATCTGGGTGGAGCATCAGCTAATATGTATGGCATGTATTGCCGGGAGAATATCTCAGCAACCTGCAAAAGAACTTCCTGCCTGTTCCCTGATATATGTAAAAATCTTAGTACAGACAGCAAAGCTTTGCAAAATCTGCTGAAAAGAGCAGCCCGAATCCCTGAGATCAAGCATCTTTTTGTAGCATCAGGGATTCGCTTTGATCTGGCACTTAAAGATAAAAGCTATATCAAGCAGATTGCAGAAAGTCATACTGGTGGTTTATTGAAGCTTGCACCTGAGCACAAAAGCGATGCCGTATTAAATTTAATGCAAAAACCAGGATTTGAGATGTATCAGGAATTTTTGAAGGAATTCACCAGATATAGTCGGGAAGCAGGGAAAAATCAGGCAATTGTACCCTATATGATCATCGGTCATCCAGGAGCTACTCTAGCTGATACAATAGAGCTGGCATTGTATTTGAAAAGGGAAAACGTAAAACTGCGTCAGGTGCAGGAATACATCCCCCTGCCCATGACAGCCAGTGCCAGAATGTATTATACCAGCGAAGACCTGCAGGGTAACAGCATTCATGTGGCAAAGGGTAGAGAATTGCGTTTGATGAAAGCATTGGTGCAGTGGTATATCCCGCAAAACCGCAAGCTGGTGATCGAGGCTTTGAATAATGCCGGCAGGCGAGATCTGATCAAATTTTTTGTTAACTAATTTTTGATAATATAATATAGGTCCTATATGACTTATAGGACCTATATATTATAAATCAGCTATTTCATCAGGATGATTTTTCTAATCTGCCTCATTTGAGCAATTCTCACATTCAGGAGATAAATTCCACTGCTCTGATCTTCTGCATTCCATTGAATTGCGTGCTTTCCTGCCGTTAACTGAGTATCCAATAGATTTGCGACTTTCTGTCCTTTCACATTATAGATTTCCACAACTACTGCTGATGATGTTTCTAAATTCAGCTCAATAGTCGTAGAAGGATTAAAGGGATTAGGATAGACCGTGAGCATCTTCTGAGGCTCGAGAACATCTTCAGTGTCAGAATAATTCATGTTAACTATGAATGGATTGATAAAATCACCCATTGTCATATCTGCCAGGAAAGTGATTTGTTGGGAGACTTCAATCATTTTGCTGTCTGCTGATTCCTGGTAATAGAGCTGGAAATCGGCTTCATTAGGTTCATTGCTGTAAAGCATAAGCGAATAGAATTTTCTGCCAAATTGGGAAGTGTAATCCAGAATCTGGCATATACTTCTGGTTTCGCCTTTGCAACAGGCTATCAAACGTGAATCTTCAGCAATAGGCTGATCAGATGAAGCTATCAATACTGCATTAAATTCATAAGCATGAGGATTGCAATCATCATAAGCTTCCGCTGACTGTCTGCTATAAACACTTTGCTGGCGAATTGCTGGCAGAGGATAAATAAATTCCTGGTCAGCATCCATTTGCAGCATATAGCCACCCTGAGGCTGCAAAAATGAAAGACTTCCAAACCAGCCAATTCCATCATAATTAATCGAGCTTTGAGTCTGGCTCTTGATATTCGAGCCATTATTACCCAATTGAGCCAAAGCAAAATTTATATCTTCTGCTGTTTGCGGGGCATAAGAAATCCAGTTCCAGCCACTGGTTAAATTATAGACGTTTTCTCCCACATCTACCGGAGAACCAGCAAATTCCCAGATAGCATTATTATTTGCATCCAGCTTATAGAAGGTGAAGGTGTCACACTCATTTAATGAACCGAACCAGCCCATACCATCGTAATAAATGGAACTTTGAGTTTGACTTTTTATCGAAGTGCCAGCATTTCCTAATGATGCCAATACATTGTCAGCACTCATATCATCGGCAGTCACATTGAGTGAAAACCAGTTCCAGCCAGGTATAATTTCTTTGGAAATAACTGTCAGTCCAGAAGGAGAAACTATTATTTCCACTTCATCCGAAGCTGTTAATCTTCCCTGCTGATCATCAATTGTAAAGGTGAGAGTTTCAGTGCCAAACCAGTTTTCACTGGCAGTGAAGATCACATTAAAATCAGATATTTCTACTTGCAGATTTTGTTCTCCAGACACGCTAAGTATAATGTTAACATTGTCAACATCGTGAACATAGTCATCAAAATCAACTTCCAGTGAACCATCTTCCATGAAAGTAAAGCTATCTGGCAGCTCGATAGTTGGTGCATCATTTACGGGGTTAACTATCAATGTTACAATAACCGTTTCACTATATACCTCACCATCATAAACTCTATAAAAGAAGTTATCTATACCATTCCAGTTAAGATTCGGCAGATAAGTAAAATCACCATACTCAGCAAGTTCTAATGTGCCGCTAGTGACATCAGATACCAGTTCAGCGATCAAAGCCAGGGGACTTTCATCAGGATCATAATCATTAGCCATTACATTATCTGAAAGCTCAGTGTCTTCATTAAACGAGTATTCATCAGCGATGGCAACAGGTGCCAGGTTATCGTAACCGCTGATAAGCACCTGGGTAATATCCGTATCAACACCTGATTCATTATCGGTCACAGTAAGTGTTACTTCCGTAGTTCCTACTGGGAATTCTGCCATTACTTCTTCACCTGCGGCATTGCCACCATCCCAGCTCCATTCCCAGCTTACTATCTCACCATCAATATCATAAGACCCGCTGCCATTAAGCATAATCTCACAGAATCCAGTTACATCTGCCTGACCGGTATATTCATCACCAGCGCTTGCTATCGGCAGGTCATTAACTGAGGTTACTATGATCTCCACCTCATCAGAAGCAGTTAATCGTCCCTGCTGATCATCTATAGTAAAGGAGAGAGTTTCACTGCCAAACCAGTTTTCAGCACCTGTAAAAGTAACCATCAAACCGTTTATATCAGCAATAATGTTAGATCCACCTGTCACCGTTAGCACTAAGTCCACATTGTCCACATCACTCGCGTAGTCCACAAAATCCACTTCCAGCACACCATCTTCCGCAAAAGTAAAGCTCTCCGGCAGATTAATCACCGGCGGATCATTGATGGGAATCACTGTGATTGTCACGTAAGCCCAATTACTATAATATATGCCATCATACGCCCGGTAGATAAAGCTGTCTGATCCATACCAGTCCGCTGCAGGTTGATAGGTGAAACTTCCGTCTATGGCTAAATTCAGCACTCCATCTGTAACATCACTAACCAATTCTGCCGTTATAGGCTGGGGATATTCATCAGGATCATAATCATTAATAAAAACGTTATCATTCAGAAGATCGTCTTCATTAATTACATATTCATCATCAACAGCCACCGGCTGAAGATTGACGTATTCTGTAACAATAACAAATGTATTGTCTTCTGCCCATTCGCCTTCATTATCAGTAACTGTAAGTGTTACTTCCGTAGTTCCGACAGGGAATAATGTTATCACTTCTTCACCATTAGCAGAGCCACCCTCCCATGTCCAGAGCCAGGAAACAATCTCACCATCAATATCATAAGACCCAGTTCCATTGAGCAATATCTCACAGAATCCAGTCACATCTGCCTGACCGGTATATTCTTCACCGGCATCAGCTATCGGTAGGTCGTTAACTGAGGTTACTATGATCTCCACCTCGTCAGAAGCAGTAAGTCTGCCCTGCTGATCATCGATTGTAAAGGTGAGCGTTTCACTGCCATACCAGTTTTCAGCAGCAGTGAAGATCACATCAAGATCAGATATTTCTACCTGCAGATTTTGTTCTCCAGATACGCTAAGTATAATGTTAACATTGTCAACATCGTGAACATAGTCATCAAAATCAACTACCAGTGAACCATCTTCCATGAAAGTAAAGCTCTCCGGCAGATTGATCACCGGCGGATCATTGATGGGAATCACTGTGATTGTCACGTAAGCCCAATTACTGTAATATATGCCATCATATGCCCGGTAGATAAAGCTGTCAGATCCATACCAGTTGGTTGCAGGCTGATAGGTGAAACTTCCGTCTGTGGCTAAATTGAGCACTCCATCTGTAACATCACTAACCAATTCTGCCGTTATAGGCTGGGGATATTCATCAGGATCATAATCATTAATAAAAACGTTATCATTCAGCAGATCGTCTTCATTAATTACATATTCATCATCAACAGCAACCGGCTGAAGATTGACGTATTCTGTAACAATAACAAATGTATTGTCTTCTGCCCATTCACCTTCATTATCGGAAACAGTTAAAGTAACTTCCGTTGTGCCGACTGCAAATTCTGCCAGTACTTCTTCACCTGCGGCATTTCCACCTTCCCAGTTCCATAGCCAGCTTACTATCTCACCATCAATATCATAAGATCCGCTGCCATTAAGCATGATTTCACAGAATCCAGTCACATCTGCCTGACCGGTATATTCTTCACCGGCATCAGCTATCGGTAGGTCGTTAACTGAGGTTACTATGATCTCCACCTCATCAGAAGCAGTAAGTCTGCCCTGCTGATCATCGACCGTAAAGGTGAGCGTTTCACTGCCAAACCAGTTTTCACTGGCAGTAAAGATCACATCAAGGTCAGATATTTCTACCTGCAGATTTTGTTCTCCAGATACGCTAAGCATAATGTTAACATTGTCCACATCGTTCACAAAGTTCACAAAATCCACTTCCAGCATGCCATCTTCGGCAAAAGTGAAGCTTTCCGGCAGCTCAATAGTCGGTGCATCATTAACCGGAGTTACGATGATTTCCACATCATCAACAGCTATTGCTCTGGTAACATTATCGCTTACAATAAATGTGAGTATTTCGCTGCCATACCAGTTTTCTGAAGCGGTAAAAGTAACCATATATCCTTCAATATCTGCACTTATATTCACCCCTCCATTCACAGTGAGATACATCTGGTCATAATCATCATCATTAAGATACATCTCAAAATCAACTTCCAGCTCTTCATCCTCTGCAAAACTAAAACTTTCTGGCAATTCTATTTCAGGTGGTGAAAGCGTAGTGAACATCATTTGATTGCCGTAGGCAGTTCCCAGAGAATTAGTAGGATAAGCACGAACATAGTAGCTGGTACCTTCACTAAGATTTCCCATAAAACTTGTGAATGTGCCCACGTCTTCACCATCGACTGTAAAAAGGTCTTCCAGATCTGGATCCGGCTCAGTACTCCAGCATATTCCTCTGGCTGTTACGTCCAGATTTCCATCAGAAACAACTTCTCCACCACAATTTGCTGAAATATAATCTATACCGGTTATAAAAGCAGTTTCCACCTCAGGAAGGCTGATTCCGGTTCCACTCACAAAAAGCAATTCAGGTTCACCATACAAAGGCTGATGGACAATATAATTCATATATACCCCAGACTCTTGAGGCAGGAAACGCGCATAGATCATATTCTCTACCATACCATTTTCAGGCACAAGGATCAATTCATTACTAAAAGCTCTGTTTCTGCTCCCGGCACGATTTTGCAATCCTCTTTCCGGTGTGAGGGATATTTCAAAGCCAGCAGGTGCAGTGATAACCACTTCTCCCAGCAGGTCAATACCTGAAACTGAATACATGGCAGAAGCAGACGCCATACCTGTCTGGATAACTCCAAAATCAGGGAGTTCCGTTACAGAAAGATTCAAAGTTGGCGGGACTACACCAGTACCTGTTACCTGAACAAGCTTTTCCTGAGAATTTATCGTAAAGTGCATAATGAAATCATCATAATCACCTATCATATCAGGGCAGAAGCGGACATAAACCGTAGTTTCAGGGACTTCACCATTCACCTGCTCAATATTGAGCATATCAGTATAATTCAGAATACGGGTATCATCAATTGCCACCTGGAAACCCATGGGAGCAAAGATCATAATATCATCAGACATATTGGTGCCAGAAACAGTGTATGATGCCTCTATTGAACAGGATCCCATTCCCACACTGCCAAAATCAGGCAGGTTTTCAACCGAGATATCCATCATAGCACCAATTGTAACGAAGCTTACTTCTTCTCCGTAGGCAGTGTCATACATATTGGTAGCATAAGCTCTCACGTAATACGTTGTACCTGGCATCAGAGTTTCCATTTCACTCACAAATTCACCTAACCCTGCACCATCACTGGTAAACATGTCCATATCTATTGTCGGATTTCCAATAAGATTCCAGCAAATACCACGACTATCCACCGTATTATTTCCATCATGAATAACTGTTCCACCACCAAGTGCTGAATATTCAGTTATTTCTGTGATTTCCGCAGTACTCACCTCAGGAGTACTATATCCCTGCCCTGTTAGGGTAATATAGATTTCATCTTCA
>JAVCCT010000001.1 GCA_030765325.1 Candidatus Stygibacter frigidus
CTTCTGGGATCCGGCAGGGGTTGGGAAGTTTGAACTGTCGTCCAGAAGTCACATCCGGAGTACCGTTCATAACTCCTGACTTGGCTGGGTGGTATTTATCGTGTTTGTGCCCCACCTGAGGGTACTCTGGTGGGGCATTTCTGATGTTTTAGAACTTTAAATATTCCTCAACTTCTGCTTTGATGAGGTCGAGTGAACCTTGCCAGAATTCTTTATCATTAATATCTATCCCGGCAAAAGCGGCTACTCCTGTAATATCATTTCTGCCAGTTTCCCTGAGGATATCGTCATATTTCTTCACGAAACTATCTTTGTCTTTAAGGTAAATTGCATAAAGCCCCGTGGCAAAAAGCTGTCCAAAGGCATAGGGAAAATTATAGAAATTTGCTCCGGAATAATAATAATGCGGTTTACAGAGCCACATATAGGGATGCAAAAACTGGGGATCAAGTCCATCACCATAGGCATCCTTCTGGGCTTGAAGCATCAGTTCCCTGGTTCGCTCCAGATTGACATCTCCATCTTTGCGTTCAGCGATGAAATTGCTTTCAAAGAGATAACGACTATAGATATCTACTATCACCTGGGTGGATTCCATGAGCTTGGTTTCCAAAATTGCCAGTCGGGCATCACCCTCTGCATTCTGGGTGATGGCATCTTTCACGATGGTTTCGGCAAATATCGAGGCAGTTTCTGCTACCGGCATGGAATAATGAGTATTCTGGAGTAATTCATCTTTGAGGCAAAAGCCATGATAGGCATGTCCCAGTTCATGAGCCAGAGTTGTCACATTGCCCAGACCTCCAGTGAAATTTGCCAGAACTCTACTTTGCTGAATGGCATGGCAGGTAGAGCAGAATGCACCTCCGCGTTTACCCTGCCGGGGTTCGGCATCTATCCAGTTATTAGCAAATGCGTGTTCAGCAAAATCTGCCAGTCTATCAGAAAACCTGCGGAAGTTTTTCACAACAAATTGCCGGGCTTCTGTAAAAGTATATTTCTTATCTATATTACCCATTGGGGCAAATAGATCATAGAAAGGTAAGCCATTTTCATATCCCAGCAGCTTTGCCTTATGCCTGAGATATTTCCTGAATTCCGGGAGATATTCTTTAATAACATTCAGCATTGTATCCAGAGTCCTTTTTTCCATATTCGAATCCAGCAGGGTCATTTCTAATACGGATTCATAACCTCTGAGTTCCACTTTCTGAATGACTTCACCCTTAATGGCATTTAAAGCAGAATTCACGGGATATGCTATCTGATCATAAGATGCTATCTCTGCCAGATAGGCTTTTTTACGCAGGTCTGCATCATTATCATAGGCAAAATTGCGGATTACTGGCAGGGGATGCATTTCTTTTTTACCATCCACATCCAGCTCAACCATGTGCTGCGATTCTATATAGCCTTTCATGCGCGTCCAGGCATTTGAGCCAGTTAAACTCAGGCGTGATAAAATATTTTCTTCCTGTTCACTGAGCAGATACTGAGAATATTTTACCGTTTCTTCTAAATAGAAACTTATCTCTTTAAGGTAATCGGAATGCTGGAGCAATTGCTGAAGATCATCACCTTCTGCCAGCCAGATCTGGAATCTTACGCTTGGTTTGGTAAGTTTCAGCAGCATCTGTTGAAATTTCTGCTGATAGGACAATGCCGTTTTATTTGCAGTTTCCACGCTCAAAGTGAGAGAGCAGAAACTCATTAATCTGCCGACCAGTTCAGAAAGCTCTGCTCTTCTCCGGAGCACTTTTTCTGCCAGAACAGCACGCTCTGCCACGGGCATATCTACCTTGGGAGGAAGCTCAATATTTTCTATTAAAGTAATTAGATTTTCCAGCTTTTTGATATCTTCCATAAATTCACTGGATTCAAATGACGGGTAATAATCGTCTAAAGTCCATCTCATAAATCTACCTTCCTGTTATTTTATAATTTGTATATTAACTATTGTCTCTACAATCTCATCATATCTATTCTGCCGAAGGGGATACTTAATAAAATTGCTATCCATGATATAATCCTTTTGATGTAATCCTTCTTTACCATTTACCTGATAACCAATCTTATTGGAATCAAACTTCTCCCAGAAAGTGAGCTCCAGATCTACATCAATCTTCATCTGCAGTAAAATGGAATTATCGACCTTGCGGTCCGACTCTTTTTCAACAACATTATGGAAATAATTGGCAATTACAGAATTAATAGTGAGATAAAATTGATGATCATCAAATTTCTCTTTAATAAAAGCTTCTGCTTTCAGAGAAACTGCTTTGCGGTTTTTGCTTGTGTAGCGTAGCAGAATTCTATCCTGCATACTTGAAGCATCAAATTTTTGAAGAGTGAGCAGCGTGAAATCATCCCCTTTGAGGTCATAATTTTCTTCGATAAGAAGCTGCTTGATCATAAATGGGAGGATGATACTGTTCATATTATCGCGAAATTTTTCCAAAAAACTGGTGAATCCGCTCATTCCAAGCTCCATACCCTCATAATTCAGGCATTCAAAGAGTCCATCCGTATAAAGGAAATAGATGGAATCAGGTGACATCTCCATCACCACCTCTTCTTCTTCTTCATATTGATATGATGCCATCCAGCCTACCGGAATTGATGAACCCATATCTATGATCCTGGTATCAGTGGTATGCTTATTATATTCGATAAGAGCAGGATGCCCGGCATTGAGATATTTTATGGTGTTCTTTTCCAGATCAACCAGACAGAATATCATCGTAAGGTAATTTGTCTGGAAGAAATCCTTACTAAGTATCTCATTTAATTTATTTACGATGTAATGCGGTCTCACATTGCTTTTTTCCATATTTACCAGCATATTAATGGTGGATTTCACGGCTGTCATGATCAAAGCTGCCTGAACCCCATGCCCGGAAATATCGCCTATATAAACCGCATATTGACTGGCAGAGACTTGAATTATATCAAAAATATCACCACCCACCTTTTCTGAAGGTGAATATACTGATGTAATGGAAATATTATTCTCATGCACCAGCCAGTCTGGTAATAGATAGGATTGCACAGAGGAAGCCAGCTCTATATCCTCCAGAAGGGATGCATACAACCTTTCAATCTGGACTTCATTCTGCTTTCTTTCTGTGATATCTTCGGATATTTTTGCCAGATTTCTCACGGTTCCATTAGAATCACGGATATCAAAAATCGAGGCATTTTCATAGATCAAATCTCCATTTTTGGCTTTATTAGTGAATTCACCCTTCCATTCTTTCCCAGCCATTACTGTTTCCCAAAGATTGCGGTAGAATGCGTCATCATGCTCATCTGATTTTAATAGCCTGGGATTCTTGCCAATTGCTTCTGTAAGAGTATAGCCAGTGATCTCTGTAAAGCGGGGATTTGCATATTCAATATTACCCTCCAGATCAGTTATCACTATGATATTTTTTGCCTGATGGACTACATTGGATAGCTTATATAATTCAGATTGAGCTTTCTTCCTCTCCCTGATCTCTGCCTGCAAGTGAGCAGTTTTCTCTTTTACTCTATCTTCAAGCTGAAGATTAAGGTTCTTTAATTCCCCCTGGGCTATTGCCAGATCTTGATTCTTATTTATAGCCGTCTCATAAGTAGTCACCAGAATTTCCAGTATCCTGCTTTTGGGAGCTGAGATGTAATACTCTTTCTCTTCAAACACAAGCTTCACTACTTCATCATCCTGAACTGCCTCAGATTCAGTAGTTACCTCAAACTGCTGCTCAATGCTCTTTATCAAAATTTCATCTTTGCAGGGTTTGGTCATGAAATTGCTGGCTCCACATGCCAGCCCTTTGAGGATATCGTGGGTATCAGATAAGGCTGATAAGAATATTAATGGTGTATGACGGGTTTTAACAAAGTTTTTCATTTGCCGGCAAAATTCATATCCACTCATAGCAGGCATTAGAATATCACTTATGATAAGATCAGGCTCCTGCTGATTCACCAGCTCAATTGCCTGCTCCCCGCTTGCTGCCAGGACTGGCTCATAACCATTTTTATAAAGCAGATACTCCAGCTTCATCGCCTGAGTTTTGCTGTCTTCCACCACAAGTATTCTTTTGGGTTTTTTATCCTGTTCCGGTTTTATAATACACCTCCAAATTACGAGACGATTTTATCATGTCTAATAAATTCATCTTCTATTTTCTTCAACAGCGCTGATATTTCATTAGCATGTAATATCAAGCTGGCTGCATTTAATTTTACAGCTTCTGCCGGCATGCCATAAATAAGTGCAGACGCCTTATGCTGCGCAATCGTGAGTGCCCCCGCATCATGCAAAAGCTTCATTTCAAGCGCTCCATCGCTACCCATCCCGGTTAATATTATTGCCAGAGACTGATCTCCAAAACATTCATAAACGCTTCTAAAAAGGACAGATACGGAAGGGCAGATATAGTCATTGCCTCTATCTATAAGCTTGATCATACCTGATCTGGTTACTGTCATATGCCTGCCATCTGGAGCAAAATACACTGTTCCTGATTGAAGATATTCTCCATCTCTACCTGTTTTTATCTTTATCTCTAAAACTCCTGATAACCAGTTTACCATACCATCCATAAATCCCGAAGCTATATGCTGAACAATCACGATTGGATAAGGAAAATCAGGGCTGAGGACTCCAAGAATCTCCTTTAAAACTGCCGGGCCTCCAGTAGATACCCCGACTGTTACTATTTTGATAGCTTTATCTGTTGAAATCTTTTTTATATCTTTATTTATTGCAGGGGGAAGCGGTGTTTTTAATGGAGATGGTGCTCTTCGGGTAATCACTTTCACCCCTGCCATCAAACGGGTGGTGGTAATCAGTTCTTCTCTTGCCTTTTCTCCTATCTCACTTTTGATACCTCTGGGTTTTTCTATTAATGTGAGAGCACCCGCAGAAAGAGCTTCCATGGTCATCCTGGTCTCCCGGGCATTTCGACTGGCGGTAACTATCACAATAGGAACAGGACATGATGACATTATCTCTCGCGTTGCCTGCAAACCGTTCATCACAGGCATCTCAATATCCATGGTGATCACATCTGGTTTATCTCTTTTTACAAAACTTACTGCTTCTTTGCCATTAGATACCCTGCCAATCACCTGCATATCAGGCTGTTGATTAAAAATCCACTCCAGATATGTTCCCACAGTAAGTGAATCTTCCACTACAAGTATTCTGATCATTTAGTTTCTAATACTCTCTTTTAATAATTTCTCGATAATCTCCACCAGGTCGTTCTGAGCAAAATTGCTTTTAACTATATAGCCATTTGCACCCACTTCCTTGCCTCTTATCAAATCTTCTTCTTTATTAAGTGAAGTGACCATGATCACAGGGATATCCTTCATATTTTCCCTGGCTCGTATGCTCGCGGTCATATCAAAGCCATTCATGCGGGGCATATCCACATCAGAAATCACTATATCATAGCCATATTCAGTAATTTTGTCCAGTCCATCTATCCCATCAAAGGCTGTCTCCACATTATAACCGGCATTCTCTAATATATTCTTCATGAGCATGCGAGAAGTAACAGAATCTTCTACAATTAATATCCTGCTCTGCTTATTGCCTTTCTGATCACCAGAATCTTTTCGTTCCAGTAATTCCATTTTATTGAACACACTATTGACCAAATCAGCAAGATTTAATATTGGCACAACCTTTCCACTTCCCAATATTGTGGCACCAGAAACATTCCTGATCCTTTTTAGATGAGGATTAAAGTTCTTAACTAAGATTTCCTGTTCTTCCTCAATCCCATCAATCCTGATAGCTATCTGACGATCTTCATCATTTATCAGCATCACCAGAAAATGTTCTCCAGAAAGCTCTCCATCACCTTTCTCCAGAATATTTACCAGGCTTGCCAGTGGTACAAGTTCACGCTTATAATAAATTATTGATTTATTTTCGATGGTGTAGATGTCTTCCTTATTCACCAGCATGATCATGTCTATTTTGGTAGTGGGAATCACATATTCACCCTCTCCGGCTTTGACGATTATCCCCCGGAATGTCACCAGGGAGACGGGTAATTCTATAATGAACTTTGTCCCTTTATCTTTCTCTGTTTCTACGGTAATAGTTCCTTCAAGGTCTTCTATACTCCGCTTCATGATCGCCAGACCCAGACCTCTGCCCGAGATTTCGGTTATCATGTCACTGGTGGAAACACCTGATCTATAAATGTACTGGATAAGTTTTTCCTCAGATTCCAGATCCTGATCACTATTAACACCCTGTTTTTGAACTGCCAGTTTCAATTTCTTAAGATCTATTCCAGCTCCATCATCTTCAATCGTAAAGCGGATGCGTTTCTTTTCAGAGCGCTCCAGATTTATCCTGATAACTCCCATTTCATCTTTATTTTTGCGTTTGCGTACAGGTGGCTTTTCTATTCCATGATCAATGGAATTACGCAATAGATGCATTAATGGATTTTTTAATCTTTCCAATATTCTGCGATCTATCTCAATCTGTTCTCCACGAATTATCAATTTCACTGACTTGCCGCTTTCCCGTGATAGATCCCTCACTGCCTTTGGGTAAAGCTCCAGTACTTCTGAAAAAGGCACCATCATGATCTTTTTTGTATCCCATAATAAGGAGTCTATCTGCATATTGATAGTAGCGCTCTCATTATCCCAGGATTTTAACATCTGGGTTAATTCCCGCTCAGTTTTCTGAGCCAGGATATTTCCCCAATGCAGAAATTTGAGCACTTTTTGCAATGCCTTGCGTCCTTTTTCTGACAATTCATCTCTGGATTCGCTTTTTAATAGCTCTCTTAGAAGCATCACACTGGGGGTGACATCATGAGCTCCAGCTTCCCAGCGCTGAAAATTATTTATCATTACTCTTAGCTGTCTGCTCATCTGGATTGTGCTCAGTTTCACTGCCAGCATTTCTTCCAATTGCATCAGAAGCTTATCTAATCTGCTGGTAGATACCCGGATAGTCTCATTTTCATCCCGTTTTCCAGATGGTTCATCTGCTGCCTGCTTTACAGGAATTACCGGCAGGTCAGGTTCCTGATGCTCATATATATCGTCCTCCGGCTTTTCTTCCTTGACATTATTGGGAATATCAGTTGCTTCCTCAATTGTATCCGATTTGATCTTGATCAATAGATTCTGAAGACCTATAACTACACCGTTCAAATCATAAACAGCACTGCTATCAGCATCAATCCTGCTGGCAAGTATCTTGCGGATCACGTCGATTGATTTATGCAGTATATCTGCATTACCGATAGAAATATGTATCTTACCTGATTTCAGAACAGAAAATACACTTTCCAGCTCCTGGCAGATAGATTCAACTTCAATTATATCTACTGCCCTGGAAGCACCTTTGAGCGTGTGTGCCTGACGGTAGATCAATTCCTGCAGCTCCAGCTGCTTTTCTTCAGATTTTGCTTTCTCAAGCCCCAGAAGACTTGCGGTCATAGTCTCAAGGATCTCTTCTGCTTCAATTTTAAAAGCAGCCAGTATCCTTTTCTGGAAATCTTCCCTTTCGCTCATTTACTCACCTTATAATAACTTATCATTTCCTGCAGGCGCTCTCCAAGCTGATGAAGTGAATTTACTGAGATATTTGTCTCTTGAGTTGTTGCAGCTATTTGCGAACTTGATTCGCTTATATTTTCCATTGCAATCACCACCTGATCCATCCCGATCAATTGCTGCTGGCTGGATGAAGCAATCTGAATAGATGCCTGAGCTGCACGGGTTGTGCTTTCCGAGAGTTTTGATATTGCTTCCCGGGTAGCCTTGATCAGGTTCATACCATTATCTACCACTCTCCCTCCATCCTCTGTGGACATCACTACTTTGCTTATAGATTTCTGAACATCACTTAAAATACTGCGAACCTCTGAAGTGGCTTCTTTGGAACGGAGTGACAGATTCTTTATTTCCTGAGCAACCACTGCAAAACCGCGTCCCTGATCACCTGCTTTTGCTGCCTCGATAGCTGCATTAACTGCCAGAATATTTGATTGCTCCGCCAGATCATTCACTGTTGCCGTGATCTCACCAATTGTGTGGCTCAATTCACTCAGATTAAGAACCACTGTGGCTATTGAATCCATCTTTTGCTTTATAATATGCATGCTTTCTACTGTTTCGATCACTGCCTTATTTCCCTCATCAGAAATTATGGCATTCTTTTTGCCTTCTGCAGAAACTTCTCCGGCTTTGCTGTTTGATACTTCCGCTGTCTGCTTCACCTGTTCGATTGTAGTTGTAGTCTCCCCTATCGCCGTAGCAGTCTGGGTGGCACTTGCTGCCAGTTGTGCTACTCCACTCATGATTTCGCTGGTGGAGGTTGATAAAACACTGATACCTTCTTTGATATCAATGAATTGCTTCTGCAATACTTCGGACATCCTCACCAGGGAATTCACCAGCATTCCCACCTCATCTTTACGGTTTGTTTTCTCCAGATCCACTTGTAGATCACCTGAAGCAATTTTCTCTGCTGCAAAAGTAACTTTTTGCAGGGGCAGGACAATACTTACAGTAAAATAATATGTTAATATTATTATCAGTAAGAGCCCTATTCCACCTATCCAGAGTATTGCACTATTAGTCTTTGCTGTTACACGATTGGCTTCTTTCAGATTGTCTTTCAGATGCTGTTCTTCTGAAACTGCTATTTGAGCAAAAACTTCCCGGATCCCATCCATGATCTGCTTACCTTTACCATTAGACATCTGCTTCCGGGCAGCATCAAGTCCTTGTGTTTTTACCATATCGATACTTAGTTTCATATCATCGAGCTTGGCATGGATAAGCTCTTCCAGCTTTTCCAGGTTTTGCCTTTGATCATCATGTCCCCTTAGCTGCGCCTTCAACTCTCTCAGATGCTCCTCAGCATGCTCAGTAGCATGATTATAAGGTTCTAAATATTCCTCGTTTCCTGTCACCAGATATCCCCTCTGACCCGTCTCTGCACTGGAAATATGACCTTCGAAAGAACTGATATTTCCTAAAACTCTTCTTGCTTCCAGGCTTTCTTTGGCATCTTTTGACATATGCCTCACATTTCTATAAGTTACCAGGCTTAATATTAACAGTAACACAAATATTAACCCGAAACCAATTCCTAATTTAACTCCTATCCTGCATTTCCTCATTCTAACCTCCTTGATATCCTTCTCAGATATCATCATCTATGATTATTCTTTTATCTTTAAATAATTCCTGGGTATTAATAACTATCAGTCTATCACGGGTAACACCTCTCACAAGGGTTGATTTCATGCCGGCTATATTAGGAAGACTTTTCTGGATTTCCTGTAGAGGTATTCCCTCTCTGCCTATCACTTCATCACACAAAATCCCAAATTTATAATTCCCATTATGTAAAATTATCACCCGATTCAAATTCGTGATCCCTTTATCTGGTAGTTTAAATAACTTTTTAATATCTATCACTGCCAGTATCTCACCCAGCACGTTGATCATTCCCAAAATATAATCTGGTGTGCAGGGTATATCAGCATATCTCTTTAATGCTATCACTCTTTCCACAAATTCTGCTTCTAATCCATACATCTCATCTGCAAGATAAAAGGTCAAAAGAGAAATTGTATCATGCTGCTGCTCAATTTGCTCCTGAGTCTTACTCAATATTTTTGCCCGTTCTCTGAATATGATGTCTCTTTTCTTTTCCATATTTTTTATCTCTTGGTTTTTTCC
>JAVCCT010000313.1 GCA_030765325.1 Candidatus Stygibacter frigidus
ACTATTATGCGTGGTTGTAATAATTTCTGTAGCTATTGCATTGTCCCTTACACCAGAGGTAGAGAACGCAGCCGAAACCACAAAGAGATTTTAGAAGATGTTAAAATAGTCGTTGACCAGGGCAGATATGAAGTTATGCTATTGGGGCAAAATGTAAATTCTTATCAGTATGACGATATCAGCTTTCCGCATTTACTGGAAATGGTAAATAAGATCCCTTATGTAAAAAGGATACGCTTCACTACTTCTCATCCCAAAGACCTTTCTGATCATCTAATCCAGGTGATGGCTGATTCAGATAAAGTTTGCCAGCACTTTCATTTGGCTATGCAATCTGGAGATGACAAAATTCTTAAGCGCATGAATAGAGGTTACACTGCAGGGTATTATTATGATCTGATAATGAAACTGCGCAAGGCAATGCCGGAAATTGCGATTACCACTGATGTGATTGCTGGATTCCCGGGTGAAACTGAAGAGCAATTTATGAACACCTATAATCTTATGAAAGAGATTGAGTTTGATTTTGCCTATATGTTCAAGTATTCTCCTCGCACCGGCACAAAAGCTGCCGGTTTCACAGATCAGATACCAGAAGAGATAAGGCTGGAAAGGTTGCAAAGACTCATCACTCAGCAGGAAAAGATCACTCATAGGAAATATCAACAGCAGATAGGGAAGATGCGTGAGATTTATGTGGAAGGTATCAGTCGGAAGTCTGAGCATGAGGTAGCAGGGAAAACCCCTGATTTCAAAGTTACTGTTTTTCCTGGAACTAAAGATAAAATAGGTAAATTTGTGAATGTGAAGATAGTTGACGCCGTTGGCTGGACCTTAAAAGGAAAAGAAGTTTAATGCAGGAACATATTCAAAGCTGGTTTAAACATGATAGTGCTTTGCTGGAAGAGGTAAATGTCCTCTTTGTGATTGCTGTAATTCTCATTGTCGGTTTCATCTTTTCTCGCCTGGCAAAAAAAATCCACCTGCCATCTGTTACCATGCAGATCGTGGGCGGTATCATTATTGGTCCCCATATTCTTAATATCTTCAATCCAGAAATTTATGAATCATTTCGTCCTATCACAAATTTTGCTCTCGGTTTCATTGGCTTTGCAATTGGTAGTCATCTTGATTTCCGTAAGCTGCACAATTCAGGAACCCGCATATTTCTTATAACGGTGTGTGATGTTATCATCACGGGTTCCATCATTTTCTCTGCTCTATATTTTCTGGTCAAAATGCCATTCCCTTCAGCACTTCTAATATCTGCCATTGCTATGACAACTGCTCCCGGCTCTACAATTAATATTGTACGAGAAAAAAGAGCAAAGGGTATTTTCACTAAAACTCTTCTGGCATCTGTGGCATTTAATAATGTGCTGGTGATATTGATTTTTTATACATTTTATTATTACTTGTTTGCCCAATCTTCGCAAACTGATGTTTCCCTGATCCAAACAATCTTTAGTCCCTTTTTATTGCTTATAGAAAGCCTGATTGTTGGTGGATTTGTCGGATATTGCGTTATTTACCTTACTGAAAAACATAAAACCAGACTTTCATTTCTGACTATGGTGGTGCTGGCGGTGATCATTACAGTAGGAACCTCAGAGTCTTTGCACTTCTCTGGTATTCTATCAAGTTTGATCCTTGGTATCATTCTCACTAATAAATCAAGATATAAAAGTGAACTTTTCGGTGCCTTCACTGATATTGAAAAAGAAGTATTTTCTCTCTTCTTTGTTCTTTCAGGTACCCATTTCAATTTCAAGGCAATTGCTGTTGCCGGTTTTGCCGGTAGTATTCTGATCATTAGCAGATTCGCAGGTAAAGTAGCAGGTCCATATCTGGGTGCTTTATTCTCTGGCTCTCCCAAGTCATTAAGGGATAATATCGGATTCAGCATGTTTCCCATTGCCGGGCTGGCGATTGGTCTTGTGATGCTCTGCGCAAATTCACCATTTTTGGCTGAATATTCTGCTCAGATCACGGCTGTCATCCTTACTGCGGTAGTTGTATATGAGCTGCTGGGTCCCATCTTCACTGGTCAGTCACTCAAGAGAGTGGGTGAAGCAGATAAAGACCGCATCAGGCTCCTGGAATTTCTCCAGGAAGAATTCATTATGATAGATATTGATAATCATGATAAATGGGAAGCTCTTGATAGCCTGACTGAATTTCTCTTTAAAACCCATAAATGCCAGGAATACATGACTCTGGAAGATCTTAAAATTTCTGTGCGCGAAAGAGAAAATGAGGTCTCCACAGGCATTGGAAATAATATTGCCATCCCACATGCTATCATCAAAGGTGGTCCCCGTATCATGGGGGTTATTGGGATATCATCTGAAGGTATTGAATTTGACTCTATTGATGATCAACCTGTTAATATCGTGATCATGATAGCTACTCCCAGTGAGAGCATTGACCTGCATTTAAATGTTCTTGCTCATGTTGCCAGGATTTTTGGCCATCAACCCATTATTAAAGAAAAATTGATCAAAGCTAAATCTCCTGCTGAAGTTTATGAAATCCTCCAGACAGAAGAAATAGAAAGACTAAATCCCTTCTTTGAAGACTAATATGCCTGTATTATCTTATCATGACATCTGCGATTGGGAAACAAGGTTCATTCTCGGTGATAGAATTGATGAGATCAATTTCTGGAAAACTATTGCTGATTTATATTTGGGAGACATTCTCGAATTAGGAGCAGGAACCGGATGCTTCACTATTCCTTTAATTAAATCAGGATTCAATGTCTGGGCGCTTGATAATTCCGCTGCTGCCTTACAGAAGCTTAAATCAAAAGCAGATGCTATTGCCGATGGGGGAGAGCTGAAGATTATTGAAGCTGATATGCGTCATCTTGAGCTTGGCAGAAAATTCTCTCTCTGTCTGGCTACTTATTCCACCTTTCAATACCTGCTTAATTCTGAAGATCAGTATAAATGCCTAAAAACCATAAATGATCACCTGCCTCTCGGAGGAACACTATGTCTTGATTTAGATAATGATATCATTCATCCACCTCAAAATCTTCCGCTCTCTCGATTATACTCTTCATATAATACCCCTCTAAAGGTTGATATTATTATGTTCACTGCCTGGAATACTGATATTTCGCTCAATATAAGACACTGGCAGGATCATTATCAGGTAAGGTACAATAATGGTTCAATATCAGAATTTACCAATAATATCTCCTTAAAGCAGATCTCTCTTAAAGAAATTACAGATTTACTAACAAAAAGCGGTTTTTATATCCTAAATACTTTTGGAGATTATGATTTTTCTAACTTCTCAAGTGAGTCTCATCGATTGATAGTAGTTGCCCAAAAGATTCCAAATTAATAAGTTAAAGGGATATCCTTATCACCAGATTCTTTTACCACTGATATAACTATTCTCTGAGGTACACAAATTATCGGCTGTCCATTACTCCAACCCTGTTTTACGCATATTTGATGAGGACATGAAGATTCTCTCAATCTGAATCTTCCATCCTTTATCTCCAAAATTGTGCCTTCATTGATTTTTATCAATTGATCTTTAGTTAACTGGTATCTTCCAAAGGTTTTATCATTAATTACTACTTGAATATTTTTAGCCTGACTGCCTGATAACTGCAGATAAAATCCCATTATTATGAATAGTAAAAGGAAAACTATCAAAATCTTGTCAGCAGAATTTAGTAGCTTTAATCCATGTTTTATTTTATGTCCAGATACCATAATTAATATGTCCACATTCCGGACATTTTCCATCTTTAATTTTCAAAGGGATATTATAACCTCGAGCACCTAAATCAGTATGACACTCCTCACATATAAGTCGATTATCAAAGGGAATATTGCCCAGATATACATGTGCAAGTTTATTTTTTGCCTGTTTATAAGCGTAAAATAACCTCTCAGTATTTGTTGCTGGATTGTTTAGTTTATAACATGGATAATATCTCGAAAAATGTAGTGGAATGCGCTTATCTACACTGGCAATAAAATTTATCAGATCATTAATATCTTCATCACTGTCATTTTCTCCGGTTATTATTAGATTTGTGATCTCCAGATGACAGTGTTTTGCTGCATATCTGATTGTATCAAGTACTGGCTGCACACTACCAAAACAATTTCGCTGATAAAATACATCTCTTATGGATTTCAGGTCAATATTGGCTGCTGTGATATGGGGGAGAAGCGTAACCAAAGGCTCAGGATTAATATAACCATTAGATACCATCACCGTTCTAATACCATTTTCCTGCAAATATTGTGATGTAATCTTCATAAATTCATACCAGATAATAGGCTCTGTATAGGTGAAGGCAATTGAATTAAGATTATATTCCTGTAATATTTGCAATAATCCCTCTTTATTAACTTCTCTGGTATCTGCTTTCATCTGGGAAATCTGATAATTCTGACAGTAATTGCAGTGTAAATTACAATAATTAGGTCCAATAGATAATATCCTTTGTCCTGGAAGAAAGTGATACAATGGCTTTTTCTCTACCGGATCATAAGGATTAAGAGATACTGTATTCCTATAGTTAAGAGTAAATAGCTCACCCATTACATTTTGCCGCGATTTGCATCTGCCTAGTCTATCAGGCAATATTACACAATTAACAGGACAAAGCTGACACTGTACTCTGCCATCTCCAAGCTCTTGATAATATTCTGCTTTTTTCATAATCTTAAGATATTACCTCCCCCACATATTGTCAATATTTCTCACATAAATCAATATAAAAAGTCTCCAAATAGCAAAATATTACCCTTAAACTAAACATATCATCTAAAGCGCTTTTAATAATTTCCTATCTTACTATCAAGTATGTAATTAGTGCTTAATTACTTAGTATTATTCTTTAGTCTGATTGCTGAGTGAAGCCTTAATGTTTTGAGTGCAGTTATTTGGGTTCTCTTAAATTTCCGTTTATTTTTTTGGTGCATAATAAATCTTAATGATAAATATTTTTCATAACACCAGTAAATAATAAACTGGAAAATTATGCTTTGATCTCACATGGTGGAGTGTCATGTATAATGATTCATCGCTTATATTTATTCATATTTATCCATTTTTGGCTATGTGATATACCATCAGATATCAAAACACATGAAAATATATTTTCTTATAAAATGGCTGGGAAGGCACGTTAACACTAAGCACCTATCAGCCTGCAGTATAGAAACATATCTTCACGCCCATAAGTTTACATAATATATATTATAGCACTGGTTAAAAATGATGCAAGTCGGGGAGAGCTGGCTTTCTCAATTGGATATGTGTTTTTATATTACTTTATATTTTTGAGCTCTTATTAAGGCTCTATGGAGCTGGGATTTATTTTGATGTACAATAGGGACTATAATAAACTTATTAACTTTCTGATAAAAGATTGACTAAATGTCGTGTACAACATTTTTCAGATTTGGAGGATTATATGCGAAGTATGACCGGATATGGTAAATCAGTATATTCTGGTGAAGATTATCTGATTGAGTTTGAGATCAAATCTGTAAACAGCAGATTTTTAGATATAAGAATGAATCTACCCCGTGAGTTGTCATTTATGGAGATGGAAATAAATAATATCATCAAGGATAAGATCAATAGAGGAAAAATATCAGGGAGAATTAACCTGATATCATTTAAGCCACCAGAACTTAAGATAAATGAGACTAAATTAAAGGCATATAATGATGTTTTTGTTAAAATTAAGCAAATTACAGATAATAATGATGATATTCCTTTACAGCTATTTTTGGAGAATGAAGAAATAGTCTATCAGTCAGATGATTTTTCCAAGGATAATGATCTTAAATCCAGGATAATTTCAATTGTGGAATCAGGGATAAAAAATCATCAGGATACTGCCTTAAAGGAAGGTAAATCTATGCATGATTATATGATGCAAGCTGTTAAAGGTATGAGAGAATCATTAAGTAAAATAGAAATTGCCTTTCCCACCTATAGAAATGAAGTTAATGAGCAGATACAATCTCATGCTAAAGAATTATATGGCAAACAATTAGGCGAAGAAGAACTAAAAAGATTAGCCCTTGAAATAGCTATATATGTAGAAAAATCTGATGTTACTGAAGAGATAGTCCGATTACATCATCATTTAAATAAATTTCAAGAAACTATTGATAATGAGAATGATATAGGCAAAAATCTTAATTTCATTCTACAGGAAATGCATCGTGAAACCAACACTTTAGGATCAAAATATAACCACAATGCCATTTTTGAAGAAATGATCAATATTAAAGAAGAAATTGAAAAATGTCGGGAAATTGTCCAGAACATAGTATAAGGGAGTTAGGATGGAAAATAGGGAAGATTTACTGAGATGGACCTCTCACCCACTATTAGATGAAGCTGTTAAATCCATATTTTTGCTCGCAATCATGATATTTGTGTCACTGATCCTATATCAGACGGCAATAATCACCTGGAATGCGCCGATTTATTTTTATCTTGGAATGTTGTTTTTTATCGGCAGCTTGATAACCTGGTTTATCCCAACTACTTATATATTATTTGATGATAAGATCCAGATATGGTATTGGAAGATTAAAATCGAACGCAACTGGACAGATTTTGGCTGCTGGTATACAGATAAAAAAGGTGTGCTGCTCAGTACATTTAAAAGACCACGCAGGTTAGATAATTTTCGTGGTCAGTCATTAAGATTTAGTAAAGATAAATTAGAAAAAGAAAGATTATTTGAACTTTTGGCTGAAAAAGTCGGGGAGCGGTATTAATGTATGACGGTAATTTAGGTGAAAGAATAGAGAAATTCCTTAAACATAATGAAGGTAAAGATTTTAAAAGCGGAGATATCTATAAAGCATTACATTTGAAGAAGCATAAAAGACGTGACTTGGAAGACACCTTAAGAAAATTGAGGCAGAAACGTAAAATATCAGGTAAAAATAAGCGCTATTATCTTGATGCCTCTGCCCTATCGCAGGAATATATAGGAATCTTTGATGCCAGACCGCTAGCTCAAGACAGATCTTTTGCTTTTGTGCTTCGCGATGAAGGAGATATCTATATCTCACGAGAAGATATAATGAATGCCTTTGATGGTGATGAAGTCTCAGTTGGGATCAAATTTGAAGGTAAAGGCAAATTGCATGGCTATATCACTGGAATCCGCAAGCGAGCTCGAGAGAGGGTGGTTGGTAGAATGGAGAAATATCAAGCCCGAAAATATTTGATTCCTGATAATTCACTCTTGCATAGTGATTTTGAGATATATGATGCAGGAGAAGCAGTTCCTGGTGATAAAATAGTATGCCAGATCACCAACTGGGGTGATCCTGATAAAAGGTTATTACCTGGCTGCAAAGTGATAGAAATATTAGGTAAGGCAGGAGAACCTGAAGTAGAAATAATGTCTGTTATTTGTGAATATAATCTACCCTTGGAATTTCCAGAACGCGTTATCAATGAAGTCTCAGAGCTGGATGATGGAATCACGGAGGAAGTGATCAATCATCGCAGTGATTTAAGGGATTTATACACGATTACGATCGATCCGGCTTCTGCCAGAGATTATGATGATGCAATATCCCTTGAGAAACTTACTGAAGGTTATAGATTATATGTGCATATTGCCGATGTGGCGCAATACGTGAAGGTAAATTCTGCCTTATTTGAAGAAGCTTTGCAGCGGGGAAACAGTTATTACTTCCCACGCAAAGTATTGCCTATGCTGCCCGAAAAACTATCCAATGGGATATGTTCATTGCGTCCTGATGAGGAAAAACTTACATTAACGGTGATATCTGAATATGATGCAGATGGTTATATCCTTGATCAGAAAGTAGTGGAATCAGTAATAGAATCAAATGCCCGGCTTGCTTATGAAGAAGTAGATGACTTTATGGTGAACCGAGAACATGATCTGGATGAGGACACTCAAAAACTGATTTTACTGATGCAGGAGCTTTCGTCAAAATTGCAAAAAACCAGAATTGAGCGAGGTTATCTAAGTCTTGATATGCCTGAGACGGAATATATCTTTGATGAAGAAGGTCACGTTATCGATCTGCAAAGGAGCAGGGAGACAGAATCACATCAGATGATAGAAAATTTCATGCTTTCGGCAAATGAATATGTGGCTGTTACTCTTTCACGCGCAGCTACTTTGTACAGGGTGCATGAAGCTCCTGGTCCTGATCAATTGGATGATATCAAAAGGCTTGCCGGTATTTATGATTTCAGTTTTGATCTTTCACATACAGTTAATAAAGCCTTTCAGGGAGCTCTGGAATCACTGGATACAGAAGACAGGCATCGAGTTTTTGATCGCGTACTGCTAAGACATATGAAAAAAGCGCGCTATGATATTGTTAATCAGGGTCATTTCGGTCTGGCATTGCAGAATTATACACACTTCACTTCACCAATTCGTAGAATATGTGATCTGGTTGTTCATCACCAGATAAAGGCGTTGATCAAGAATTCCGCAAGTGATAATGGATTTGTATTTTCTCGCAGTAAACTTGAAGATATTGCCGTCATAGCCACTGATAAGGAGAAGCTTGCTGATACTACTGAAAGAGAAGTAGATACTAAAAACAAACTGCTCTTTATGAAGAAGAGGATTGGCGAAGAATATTCAGGGGTAGTGATCGCAGTGAAATCAAATGGAGTAATTATTGAAATAGATAAATATCCTGTCAGCGGTATAATACCAATTTCATCAATCAAAGATGATCATTATGAATATCATGCTGATTATGACACTTTGCTGGGAATTCACAAAGCCAAGTCTATTCGTCTGGCAGATCGTTTTAACGTAATTCTCGTCAAAGTAGATGATGATATAATATTTGAAATCAAAGATAAATAATATGGTGGTTTTTTACCTCTATTTATTACTCATAACACTACTGGAAGTAATATTATTTATTCCTTTGCTGATTATTCTCAGATTAACTGGTATGAAAGGCAGATTAGGATTTGGTATTTCTTCAAGACAAAAGAGTATTTGGTTTCATGCTGCTTCCATGGGTGAAGTAAATGCTCTGAAGCCCCTTCTGATCAAAACAGCTGAGCAATTTGGGGCTGAGAGAATAGTTCTTACTACTATGACTTCTACTGGACTATTGACTGCAGCCAAAATTGATCTGCCGATAACCGTATCTTATCTACCCCTTGATTTTCCAATTATAATGTCATTATTCTTCAAAAGAATAGCTCCTCAGATTATTGTGATCATGGAAACTGAATTCTGGCCCCAGATGCTGTTTCAAGCTAAGTTAAGGGATATTCCGGTAATAATGGTGAATGCACGCCTAACTGCTAATTCCTTTAGTAAATATCTTGGAACCAGACTTTTTTGGCATGAACCCTGGCTGGCTATAAAAACAATCAATGCTCAATCAGACTCTGATCAAAAGAGATTTCGTGAATTAGGTTTTAATCATGTGAGAAATTGTGGAAACCTTAAATTTGCCATTGATCTTCCTGATCATGCCAATATTGATAAATATTCAAAGTATGGCGTTTCTGATGAGGATTTTGTTTTAACTGTGGGTAGTTCCAGACCTGGTGAAGAGCAGTTAATTAGGGAAATATATCCTCACCTGAAAAAGGAAATACCTAATCTAAAACTGATCATTGCTCCTCGGCATCTGAAGCGCATTGAGGAAGTGAAAGCAATATTTGCTGGGCAGAAAGCAGTAGTCCTTTCTGAGTTAATAATCCATACTGATTATGATATTCTGATTATTGATAGTATTGGTTTATTAACAGAGATTTATAGCTTTTCTGATCTGGTTATTGTGGGAGGCAGTTTTACTGATTATGGTGGACATAATCCTCTGGAAGCCGCATATTACAGTAAACCTGTGATAATGGGTATATATCATTCTTCCTGCCGGGAATCAGTTAATAGATTATTGGAAAAGCAAGGCATATTTATTACTGGGCAGCAGGATCTACTCAAGAAAATATTGGAATTGTATAATGATCATGATCTTAGGATAAATACAGGAAAGAATGCCCGTAATGTACTAGTCAATAATGCCCATTCACTGGAAGAAAATCTGGATACGATCAAGTCATTTTTAGAGTAGATATTGATGAAGATACGAGTACTGATTTTGTTACTCATTTTAGTGTCCTTATTGTCTGGGGAAATCTGGCTGCCTTGTCCAAAACCATTAAGTGGGCACATCGAAACCTCTCTTGGTTTACACTTCTGGGAAGATCACCTTTATATAAGAAATCTGCAGGCTCGGGCTTTAATATATCTATATCCTGGCATAAGATTAAATGTCGTAGCCAGGGGAAATAAAGAAATAAATCAAATTGAATTCAGCAGAGCATATAAACCAGTATATAATCAATTTCAACCAGGGTTTGATGAATCATACCTGGAATTATTTGGGTACTATTTTTATAATGACCTGCAATTTAGCTCATCCAGCAGGATAGGAAGAATAAGGTTTCTGCAATTTCCTGATAATAATATCATCTCCAGATTTGATCAAGTTGCTGGAATGAGTGATATTCGCTCAAGTTATGAACCATCCGCCTATAATGGAGCTATATTGATAAATGATCTCAGTTGGAGGAATATTGGCTGGCATAATACTATCTACCAAAATGGATATGATCATACAGATATCAGTCTTCTTAATAATTATCTTTATTTCATCTATGATAATGACTTGATGATGCTGGAAGCCAGAGCTGGTAAATTACCCGTAAGAGATCATAGCAGCGATGCCGTACTTATGGAATCTGCCTGGGGCTGGTGTGGATTAATTGGGGTTAAATGGCAAGGCTATGACCTGAATCTCTATTACGAAAAGGTTGATAATGTTATTTATACTGGTTTATCAATAAGATTTGCCTCTTCCCCATTCACTCGCTTTGCCGGAAAAGTAAGATTGGATTATAATCGTTCCTGCGAGGGTTTTGTATTCCAATATCCACTTTTTTATCAGGATATAAATATGGCAGGTCATCAGCCAAAAGGTTTAACAAAGGTCGGCGAGATCAGAGCAGAAAGAGTTATCAGCTTCTGGAGAATAGGGATGCAACGTAATTTTTATGAAAACATTATAAGTCGAAAAGGTATTACTGATCCTGCCTTAACAAAGGTTGTGATTAAAACTGAACCAATGCTGCTTGGAATAGAAAGTATTGTGAGCCCTGTTTATGAGTTTGATAAACTATCTGATATTAATAAATGGGATTCTCAAGGAATAAGACCAGGTATATTAACCCAACAAGTTATCTACGAATTTTACCAATAAAAAAAACCCAATATAAGTTATCGTTAAGACACTGTACTCAGTGGATTGACTTGAGCCGTATTCAATATATCATTCAAAGGTTGGATTCCTAAATTCCCTTATATTCCAAAATGTTTAGGTTGAGATGCAAACCCTGAACCAGTTTTTAATTATTATTCAAATCTCATGGCAATTAGTTTATCATCAAATGCACAGTATTGTTTTAGTTTCCAGGGGGAGAATTTTATTGTGCTAGGATTTTTACCTGAATTATGTGCTTTTACTCTTTCTTTTAAATTTTCCATTGATTTTCACGGTCAAAATACCTACCCTAATTTATGAATTAGAAGCACCAATAAATTTCAACCTTTTTTTACTCAGAAAATCATATTTAAAGTTTTCATAATTTTGCATCGCAGTTAGAATTGCAGGAAGATTCCTTTTCT
>JAVCCT010000246.1 GCA_030765325.1 Candidatus Stygibacter frigidus
AATAATATGCCCGAAGAGATCAATCGCTTACTTACTGATAAAATCAGTGATCTGCTTTTTTGTCCCACCACAACGGCAGTAGATAATTTAGCACTTTCAGGAATTACTGGAGCAAAAGTAATATTATCTGGTGATATAATGCTTGATGCTTTCCTTCATTATCTACCTCAGGCAAAAGCTCCTAAAATTGAGATTCCGTCTAAATTTATTCTTGCAACCGTACACAGGTCGGAAAATACTGATAATCCAGTAAATCTGAATAATATTTTTAAAGCTTTAAACTATATTGCCAAAGATATACCCGTGATAATACCTCTACACCCGCGAACAACAAAACTTATAGATAAAACTCATTTTGATAATATTACCTTTATCCAGCCTGTGGGCTATTTTGAAATGCTATATTTATTACAACATTGCTCCCTGATTCTCACTGACAGCGGAGGATTGCAGAAAGAAGCATTTTTTATCAAGAAACCTTGTGTGACTATCAGAGAAGAAACTGAATGGAGTGAATTGATCCAAAATGGCTTTAATGTCCTTGCTGGTAGTGATTATAACAAGATTATAATTTCAACCTCTATCATGCTTAACAAAGAAATTGATTTCTCTCTTGAATTATATGGCAAGGGAGATGCTGGAAAAAAGATTCTAACGGAATTAAATTGAATAATCGCATAGGAGTAAATATGAATATACTTATTACTGATTCAAACGGATATGTAGGGTCTCATTTAATGTATTTTTTATAAGAAAAAAACTATCAGGTTTCAGGAATTGATAATAGCTCTGACTGCAATATAAAAGCTCATTCCAATACCATGATAGGTGACATCTGAAACAAGAAAGACTGTAATAAATTTGCCGGCGAAAAAGTCCTCTGGAAATGGCAGAAAAAATTAATCTCACGAGCCTTGATCACCCTGAGACCTTCTATGATATACGGTAAATACAACTATGCGAATATGTATAACCTGATTAATCAAATGCATAAATTCCCTGGTTTATGGTCGGGGACGGCAGTCATATCAAAACTATGGTTGCCCTCAAAAACATGATTGATATCACTTTTTTTATGTTGGATAAATTCAAACCAGGAATCCAAAACTATAACTGAATCGATAAACCATATCTTACGGTTAAACAGTTAATGCAGATTATTGCTCAAAATAAGGGTTTCTCTATGCCAAAAGAATATATACCGCTAAACATCGCAATATTAATTGGTAATGCCTTTGACCTTCTTGGTAAACTACTGCATACAGATTTGCCTGTTAATAGCGACAGAATGAAAAAGTTTGGAACTCCAACTGATTACCTTGCAGAAAAGATCAGAGATTCAGGTTATATTCAAAATTATTCAATTGAAGATATATTTAAAGAAACCTGCGAATGGTATCTATCGGAGATAAATAGAAATACTTGATTTTGATACATAACTTGCAGGTGTAAGTTTTATTTTTATAGCGCTTTATTTACCGGTTACTTCATTTCCCCTGATTAACCAGTCATTCTCTCGTAATTGCCAGTATGACAGGTCACCATTATCCTCAGGATCATTATATTCTACCATAATTACACCATTATTAATAAATTTCCTGATCAACCTCACAGTTGTTTTATCCCCATCCAGCTCAATATCTATCTCAGAAAGTTCCATCCCCTGATAATCGTTAATTCTTATTTCCCAGTCAAGTAGCACATCATCTATATCATCTCCATTATGAAGATAATCTTCGTCATAAAATGCCATGATATCATCTATATTATCCAGATCAAAGGCTAATTCAATAGCTGCAAGTGCATTCTCAATCTCACCTTCACTCGCTTCTTCGGGAGTACTGATATCACAGCCGCAAATCACCAGTATCATTATTATCTGCAGGTAGATTATCTTTCTCAAAGCTTCAATATCACCACATTCTCTATATGCCAGGTCTGTGGGAACATATCAAAAGGCTGCATATCACTTATCTGGTATCCTGCTTCAGCAAACTGGCGGATATCTCTTAATTGTGTTGCTGGATTACAGCTTATATAAGCTATCACAGGTATTTTCTGTTTCACTACTTCAGCAATGATTTCTTTTGTAAGTCCTTTGCGCGGCGGATCAAATATCACTGTTCCGATATCTTCCTTCTCCAGAATATCTGGCAATAGTGCCAATGTATCACCACATTGGTATTCACAATTAGTTAAACCATTTGCCAATGCATTACTTTGGGCATTAGTAATAGCCACCTGCGAATTATCAATGCCAATCACTTTCTGATCAGCTTTAGCTAGACACACTCCCAATACCCCTGTCCCGCAATAGGCATCCAGAATACTACCACTTGCAGGTATTTTATCACTGCAGAAGCTAATGATTTTTTCCATCACTTTGATATTAACTTGAAAAAAGGAATTATAGACAACTCTGAATTTTTTGCCTAATACTCTCATATCCAGATATTCATCTCCAAAAAGCACTTTCTCTTCTTTACCCAGTATCACATTACCCATCTCAGGATTAATGTTCTGGATCACTGCGGTTATCTGAGGAAAATTGTCCTGTAAGATCCTCACTAATTGATTAGTAAATGGCATCCGGCGTTTGCGACTCACAATGATAACCTGAATATCTCCGGTTTCGGGTTCCTGTCTGAAACCTATATGCCTGATATTTCCATCTCCAGTTACTTCATCGTATATCTTAGTTTTAGTTACCATAAAATGTTCACACAAGGTCTCAGCTATTTCATCAAAGATCATTGGCTCTATCAAACAGGTATTATGCTCTACTATCTTATGACTATACCTGGCATACATCCCAAAGATTATCTTGCCATTTATTTCCTTTAAAGGATAAAAACACTTATTGCGATAATGCTTATCCTGTTTGCCATATCCGATGGGAAGCCGATTGCCGGTCTCCTGTTTATAAAATATCTCGCTAATGATAGCTTCTTTATATTCTAATTGCTTTTCCCGCATTATATTCAACCAGTCACAACCACCACACCTGCCAAAGGCATTGCAGCCGCTGCTGCACCTCGCTGCTGATTTCTCAATTATCTTTTCTACTTCACCAAAAAAGACATCTTTCTTCTTGTAAGTTATACGCACGGTAACAAGGTCACCCGGTACTCCGCCACTAACGAATATTTTCCTGCCAGACATATCTGCCAGTCCATATCCCTGATACACTTTTTTTATTATTCTGATCGGTTCTGTAAGTTCGATGATTTACCTCATATCCTTTTTAAACAACGCATTATTCGTAACTTCCAAACCATGAATATTGCTTCTCTAATTATCTTCTTTGACATCTTGGATTGCCCTACTCTGCGGTCTGTAAACACAATAGGCACTTCTTCTATTCTATACTTCTTGCACCAGGTGCGGTAATTCATCTCTACCTGAAAAGAATAACCGTCTGATAATATCTCATCAAAATTTATGCTCTCTAATACACGCCGATGAAAACACTTAAATCCACCTGTGGGGTCTTTCACAGGCATCCCTGTGATTATCCTCACATACATCGAAGCTCCCCAACTCAATAACAGTCGTGAAAGGGGCCAGTTAACCACATTTATTCCTTTCACATAGCGAGAACCGATCACCAGATCATTGTGTTCAGCAGTATTCAGCAATACAGGCAGCATCTCAGGATCATGCGAAAAGTCAGCATCCATCTCAAAAATATATTCATAACCCATATCTAAACCAAACTTGAAACCGGTCAAATAAGCGCTGCCCAATCCCATCTTACCCGCACGTTTGATAAGATGTACTCTCTTCTCATGCTTTTGGATTTCTTCCACTGCTGCTGATGTGCCATCCGGAGAATTATCATCTACTATTAGAAGCTCAAGCCGTTCATCCTGCTGCAGCACCGCTGGGATGATCTCATAGATATTTTCTATCTCATTATAGGTAGGTATTATCACCAGTGAATGCATTTTAACCCTTCCTCCTGTCTAAATTATTTTCATATAATTGTTTGGCTGGAACTTCACGGATTTTCCTGGCAGGATTGCCCAGAACGATCTCTGCTTCTTTCACATCCTTCGTAACCACGCTTCCTGCTGCGACTGTCCCATTCTCTTCTATTACTTTACCTGGTAAAATTGTAGCATTTGCCCCAATTCTACCTCCATCTTTTATTGTCACTCCTTTGAAATGATTAAATCTTTCTTTATCTCTACCCATATAGTTATCATTGCTTGTAGCCACGCATGGGGCAACGAAGCAGTAATCTCCTAATTCTGAGTAAGCTGTGATATAGGCATTTGTTTCTATTTTATTGCGACTGCCGATTTTACAGTAATTCTCAATTGTCACATTCCGTCCGATGATATTATA
>JAVCCT010000154.1 GCA_030765325.1 Candidatus Stygibacter frigidus
CTGTTCGTTGTGTGGGAGCATGCTCATTGGCACCTGTTTTTGTTATCGGCGAAGATACGTATGGTCGCGTAGAAAATCGTGATAAACTAAAAGCGATAATTGATAAATATCGCAATAACTAAATATACGGCTGAATAATGCAGGATATTTCATTACATTTACTGGATATTATAGAAAATTCTGTTCGCGCCAAAGCTCGTAACATCTGGCTTACGATTTTGATACGGCATTCAGATAATCTTTTACGAATCACTGTGAAAGATGATGGCAGCGGAATGGATTATGATACGCTTCAGGCTGCCCAGAATCCCTTTTATACTACCAAAACCGAGCGTATTAAAAAAGTGGGACTCGGTATTCCTCTCTTCAAGGAAAATGCTGAACGCTGTGATGGGAACTTCCAGATCGATAGCATAATTGGTAAAGGCACCACCATCACTGCTAATTTTACTTATGATCATATTGACCGTATGCCTTTAGGCAGTATTACTGATACTATTCTCACTTCGATTATGGGACATGCACAAACTGATATTCATCTTGATCTGCTTAATCAGAAACCTGATACCGATGATCTCGAATTTAAATTCTCAACCGCACTGGTTAAAAAAGAATTAGGCGATATACCACTTACATATCCTGACGTTATCACCTTTCTTATTGAAATGTTGAATGAAGGAATTAATAATACAGAGATGGAGGAAAATTAATGAAAAACTTGGAAGAATTATGCCGGATACACCAAAAAACTCAATATTTGATTATTGAGCAACTGGTTAATAACCACATTGTAAATGACTATGTGGTCACAACTAAGGATTAGGAGGATAATATGCTATATAAAAGAATTGATGTACTACTGTGTTGTGGTTCTGGCTGCGTAAGTGCCGGAGCTAATAAGATCAAACAAAAACTTATCTTAGAAATCGCTTTCCAGGACATCTCCGAGGAGATAAATATAATTGAAACCGGATGTATGGGACCTTGTGATGCCGGTCCAGTCATGCTGGTATATCCTGAAGGTGTTTTTTATCAGAAACTTACTGTGGAAGATATCCCTGAACTCGTGGAAGAGCATTTCAAAAAGGGAAGACCAGTAAAAAGACTGATGCTCCAGGACAAAGAAAATATATATGAAACAAAAAAAGACTTGCCTTTCTATAAAAAACAGATCAAAGTAGCTTTGGAAAACTGCGGTCATATCGATCCAGATAGTGTGGATGAATATATTGCTACGGGGGGATATGAAGCTATTGGCAAGATACTCACTGAAATGAAACCCGCCGATGCTGTTCAAGTGGTAAAAGAAAGCGGACTGCGTGGTCGTGGTGGCGGTGGTTTCCCTACCTGCTCAAGTGGAAACTTACTGCCGAAGTAGAAAATTCACCAAAATATGTTATTTGTAATGGTGATGAAGGAGATCCTGGAGCTTTCATGGATAGAAGCTTGATGGAAGGCGACCCCCACCGCATTCTGGAAGGTATGATGATAGCCGCTTATGCCACTGGAGCTTCTAAAGGATATTTCTATATCAGAGCAGAATATCCCCTCGCTATCAAACGCATCAAGCATGCTATCAGCCAGGCTCACGAATATGGTCTGTTGGGTAAGAACATCTTTGACAGCGGTTTTGATTTTGATGCTGAAGTACGTACCGGTGCCGGGGCTTTTGTATGTGGTGAAGAAACTGCCCTGATAGCTTCCATTGAAGGAAAACGCGGGCAACCTTCTCCCAAACCACCTTTTCCAAGCGTCCAGGGAGTATGGGAAAAACCCACTACTGTCAATAACGTGGAAACTCTCGCCAATCTGCCGACTATCTTCTTGAAAGGTGCGGAATGGTTTTACAGCATGGGACTGGATACCAGTCGCGGAACAAAAGTTTTTGCTCTTACTGGTGATATTAAAAATACTGGTTTAGTGGAAGTGCCCATGGGCATCACGCTCAGAGAGCTTATCTATGATGTGGGTGGCGGAATGTCTGGTGATAGCAAATTCAAAGCTGTGCAATTAGGCGGACCCTCAGGTGGCTGTCTTACTATAGATCATCTTGATACTCCTATTACTTATGAAACTCTCAGAGAAAAGGGCGCTATGATGGGATCTGGTGGTGTTATCGTGATGAATGATACTAACTGTATGGTCAATGTGGCAAAATTCTTCCTCGAATTCAGTATGGAAGAAAGCTGCGGTAAATGTACCCCCTGCCGTTTGGGACTTAAGCACATGCACAAAATACTAACTGATATCACTAATGGCGATGGCAAAGATGGCGATATAGAAATGCTGGAATCCTTAGGAAACAGCATTATTGAAACCTCTCTCTGCGGTTTAGGCAAAACTGCTCCCAACCCGGTTCTCAGTACTATCCGATATTTCCGCAACGAATATGAAGCACATATCCAGCATAAAAGCTGCCCCGAAAAAGTTTGTAAACCACTCATGCACTATACTATTGATAAAAACAAATGCATCGGCTGCTCATTATGTGCCCGTAAATGCCCGGTGGAATGTATTTCCGGCTCGCGTCAGGATAAATACACTATTCATCAGATAGCTTGCGTAAAATGCGGAAATTGTCTGGAAGTATGCCCTGTTCAGGCAGTCAGCAAAGTAAGTGGTATTTCATCCGAAGTACTCAATCAAGATCACAAACCTACTTTAGCTGATCTTTATCATTAAAGGTAGATTATAAAAATAACAAAGCGGAACTGCTTGCAGTTCCGCTTTTAGATTAAGTATTATTTATGATCAAACTGGAAAGTTTGATCTACTTTTTCACATAGATGATCACTTCAGGATCAGAAAGTAGATTAATGGCAATTATGTAATCCTTATTATTGCAATGAATAAAATTATATTGAGATTCCAGCTTTTCACTGCCATTCCAGACCAGTTTATATTCACCCCACTCGCTGACATAAAGCACCGTCTCACTCCCAAATTTCCAGTCCCCAACCGGCATAATATAAGGAGTGTAATAAAATAATTTCCTTACCCCTATGGCATAATCCGATTCATTGGGATTAGTCACCCGGCAGGCAAATCTGGTGATCCTCTGATTGCGAATAGTTAGCGGTGTCGGCTGGTAATAGGACTGCGGATCATAGGGATATTTCTCCTGCTCCCCATTGCGTTTGGTGCGATAGACCACGCCTTCCAACTCACCATGGATCTCAAAATAACGCTCCAGGTAAGAGAGTTTATCTCCTTTCTTGCCACTGACATTTCAGCCTCCTTTTCTACTTATAAAATAAACAAAAAATAGCGCTGATCAAAGTTAAAATTCCACTAATCCAGAGCAAGGATGCTCTGGTTACGCAGAAGAACCAAAGCAAGGAAGCTTTGGCTACATTAGTCTATAATGTCCATATAGTCCATTTTGTCCATATCCAGAACCCTCCCTGTTGGGCAGACCTTTTTTTTGTTGTGTTCTTGACAGATATAATGGTATGATATTGATTGAATAGACATCATAATTAATGAAGGATAGAATAAAAGTGAAAATTGGATAAGGATTAGGTAGAATATTATGAGACGAGAGATGATTACACTTTTGCTGGTATTAATAGTTTTTGGATTAAGTGCGGAAGTCTATAATGTGCCAGCAGATTTTACTACGATTCAAGGGGCGATCAATGAAGCGGATGATAGTGATATTATCATTGTATCACCTGGCATCTACAAAGAGAATATAGATTTTTGTGGAAAGATATTATAATTGGGATGATGAGAAATTCTTAGAAATGGAGAAATTCAATGGGGAAAATCCTGATATGGAGCAATAGAATATAGAAAATGAATATCAGCAGATAGTTAGTAAATATTAAACTGGTAAATTAAGCTGAATGGAATAAAATTTCTTTTATATATAGGGTTGCTTTGGCAGTCTTTTTTTTGTGTGCTGATATCAGTAGTTATCTACGCCCTACCGAGAAATGTAATGTAATCAGACCAGGGATGGTCTGTATACGCAGTTGCTGATAGCAGTTGTTACCTACCCTCTGCATGAAATACCTGGCAATGCACATCTAACCTAATTAAACTACTGTGTGCTTGACACGAGACGGGAAGATAAATTAATTGCATGCATAGAAAAATTTAAAATATAAAAAGTGAATTGGAGGTTTAATGAGTATTCCGATTATGTGGTATATTGCACCAGTAAGTGCAATAGTGGCTTTATTATTTGCCTGGTATTTCTTTAATAATGTAAAGAAACAGGATCCTGGCACAGAGCGGATGCAGGAGATAGCGGGTTATGTACGCGAGGGTGCATTTGCCTATCTTAAGCAGCAATATAAAGCTGTAAGCATCTTTTTTGTTATAGCCTTTGTGGTCTTTAATCTCATGGCACATCTGCTGCACGTACTGCACTGGTTAGTACCTTTGGCATTTTTAACTGGTGGATTTTTTAGCGGGCTTGCCGGATATATCGGCATGAATACCGCTACAATGGCATCAAACAGAACAACAGCAGCTTGCAGAACAAGCCTTAATAAGGGCTTGCAGATAGCATTCCGGGCTGGTGCTGTGATGGGACTGGTGGTTGTGGGACTGGCATTGATAGATATATCTATCTGGTTCTTCGTATTAAATAAGGCAGGTATGGATCTGCATATCATCACTGTGATCATGCTTTCCTTTGGTATGGGAGCTTCTACTCAGGCGTTGTTTGCCCGATTAGGCGGTGGAATTTATACTAAAGCTGCTGATGTGGGAGCAGATCTGGTGGGAAAAGTGGAAGCTGGAATTCCGGAAGATGACCCTCGTAATCCTGCTACAATCGCAGATAACGTAGGTGATAATGTGGGTGACGTAGCTGGCATGGGTGCTGATCTTTATGAATCATATTGTGGTTCTATATTGGCAACCGCTGCTCTGGGTATGGCTGCTTTTTTACAGGCAAAACAGGCTAATCCCCTGGTATTGCCGGATATGGCTATTCAGATGGTTACTGCTCCTATGATACTGGCAGGAATTGGAATTATTCTTTCTATTATTGGTATCTTTCTGGTTCGCACCAAAGAAAGTGCCGGACCCAAGGAATTGATGGCAGCTCTTAATAAGAGCGTTTATGGCAGCTCAGTATTGATCGTGATCGCTGCTTTTTTTGTTACTAAATATATCCTTCCTTCGGAAGTTGTAAATACTACAGGAATTTTCATCTCGATCGTGATTGGACTGGCAGCGGGAATCCTGATAGGATTTTTCACTGAGCGTTATACTTCAGACCATTATAAGCCTACAAAGCGGATTGTGGAACAATCTGAATATGGCCCGGCAACCGTGATCATTGAAGGTATGGCTGTGGGTCTGGAAAGTGCTGCATTACCGCTGGTGATCATTGGAATAGCAATTATTTCTGCCTTCACTATCAGTGGTGGCTTTTCTCAAGGAATAGAATTTGGGCTTTATGGCATTGGTTTTGGTGCTGTGGGCATGCTGGCAACTTTGGGAGTTACACTGGCTACTGATGCCTTTGGACCTATTGCTGATAATGCTGGTGGAAATGCCGAGATGGCTGGACTGCCGGCTGAAGTGCGTAAGAAAACTGATGCACTGGATTCAGTAGGTAACACAACTGCTGCTACCGGAAAAGGCTTTGCTATCGGAAGTGCTGCGCTTACAGCAATGGCACTTATGGCTGCTTATCTGGAAGAGATCAGAAATGGTCTGCACTTGCAGGAAATCCCTGAGCTGGTAATTAATTATACTGATAAAATAAGTGAAACCGTGCCAGTGGCAACTGCCTCTATAGCAAATTTCATTTCTTATTATGATATAAATTTGATGAATCCTGGATTCTTAGTGGGAATTATCTTTGGAACTATGGCAGTTTTCCTTTTCTCATCCATGACTATGCGTGCCGTAGGGCGTGCTGCCGGAACTATGGTGGGTGAAGTGAGACGTCAGTTTAGAGAAATACCCGGTATATTAGAAGGCACAGGAACTCCTGATTACAAAAGATGTGTGATGATCTCCACAGTGGGTGCTCAGAAAGAAATGATCGCCCCGGCAATGGTGGGTATATTTACTCCCGTAGTTGTGGGACTTATCATTGGCGTACCTGGAGTTTTGGGCGTATTAACTGGTGGACTGGTATCAGGATTTGCCCTGGCGTGCATGATGAATAATGCTGGTGGTGCCTGGGATAATGCCAAGAAATATATTGAAACCGGACAGAAAGGCGGAAAAGGCTCAGATGCTCATAAAGCCTGCGTAACCGGTGACACTGTAGGCGATCCCTTCAAAGATACTACAGGACCTTCTATTAATATCCTGATCAAACTGATGAGCATGGTTAGTATCGTGTTTGCTGGATTGATCGTTGCCGTGAGCCCTCATGTTCAGGCTTGGTTGGGGATTGTTAAACCGTGAGTCGTGAGTCGTGAGTTGTGAGTCGTTAGTCGTGAATGCACGCTTGGGCGTGCTGAGGAATAATATAAAGCCCGGATGTTTGTCCGGGCTTTTTGCTTTATGCGTATTTCACGGACATTTCGTTAATCACCTTAATTATCTCATCTACTGTCTGTTTTAGTTCGCTGCCCATTTTAATGTATTCATTAGGGTATTCTTTTTGCAGGAAAAACATCAAAGCGTAATATAAAGGCTTGAACCGGTCTTTTAATTGCATAGGATTATTATTGAATATCTTATAGGTAGAATGATACTGCTTCTTGGCGATCAATAGCATCAGGAATTGTCTGATGTCTTCTGGATATTTCTCATAAGCTTCCTTGTCATCAAAAAACTCATTGGAAATTTCTAATGCCTTTTCAATTTCATTATTCCAGAGGAGTATTGTTGCATAAGTATGAGAAGTTGACAATTGAGCCTCTTGCTTATATGCCTTCTCAGCATAATTTAAAGCCAATATTCTATTCTTGTTTAATTCATAATACATCCAAGATAGACCTTCTACTGCTTTCTTCTCTCCATTTTCTAAAGCCATCATTAAGTATTTTTCTGCTCTTGTATAGTCTTTCAAATCATCTTTATAAAAAAGAGCTAATATAAGAATCGCCAGTGTATTTCCATGATCAATTGCCATAAGCAAATACTTCTCAGCTTTACCATATTCTTTTAGCTCACTATAATATAAAATTGCTATCTGCAACATTGCATCTACATTACCTTTCTTAATTGCTTTGTTAAAGAAAACTACCGCTTGAGATAAATCACCCTTCTTGTTTTTATAGAAATAAGCTAAGCACTTCATTGCTTCATCATTATCCTTTTCCACACTTAATAAATAATATTTTTCGGCATTTATGTAATCTTCGAAATGCTCTTCATACAAATATGCTAAATTGACCATAGCTTCATCATTACCTTTCTCAACCGCCATAAGATAATATTTCTCGGCACTTCTAAAATCTTTTAGCTTATCAAAATAGAGATTTGCTAATAAAAACATAGCTTTATCATTTTCTTTATCAATTGCCTTTAAGTAATACTTTTCTGCTTTTCTATTATCTTTGAATTTTAACTCGTAAAGCATTGCTAAATTTACTATCGCATCAATATTCTCTTTTTCAATTGCCATTAAGTAATACTTCTCAGCTTTCTTGATATCATGAAATTCTGCCTCATAAAGATACGCCAAGTTATTCATTGCTAATGAATTGCCTTTCTCGGATGCCATCAAATAATATTGTTCTGCTTTCTCAAAGTCCTTAAATTCTATTTTATAAATTGTAGCCAAATTAAACATTGCATTATCTAAACCCATTTCTGTAGCAATCAAATAATACTTCACGGCTTTTTTATATTCTTTAAACTCTGTCCAATAAAGGAAAGCTAAATTCTCAATCGCTTTCTCATCTCCTCTATCTACTGCCATAAGGAAATATTTTTCTGCTTCTTTATAATTCATTTTCTCCTTTTGATATATTAAAGCTAAATTATTTATTGCCTTAACTTCTCCATTACTTAATGCCATTAAATAATATTTCTCGGCTTTTTGAAAATCATTAAATTTATTTTGATAAAAAAATGCTAAATTATACATAGCTTTACTGTCACCTTTTTTTGTTGCCATAAGAAAATATTTCTCTGCTTTCTGAGAATCCTTAAACTCATTTTGGTAAAGCAGACCTAAATTGTTCATAGCTCTATTCATTTTTTTATCCACAGCCATCAAGTAATAAAACTCTGCTTTCTTAAAATCTTTAAGAAAATGATCATAATGATAAGCTAAATTATAAATTGCATCTAAATAACCTTTTTCTATTGCCATCAAGAAATATTTTTCAGCTTTATCAAAACTATTTAACTTTGTTTCATAAAGACAAGCTAAATTATACATAGCCCCAGCATCTTCTTTTTCAACCGCCATTAAATAGTATTTTTCAGCTTCACTAAAATTTTTATATTCAGTCTCATATATAAGGGCTATGTTATACATTGCTACAGTACTATTCTTTTTTACTGCCTTAAGATAATAATATTCAGCCATTTCAAAATTTTTAGCTTTACTATGATTATAGATTGCTTTTCTAAGCAATGTATCTAAGTTATTATCATCTTCAGTTTCTGAATTTTCAATGAATGAATATTCGTATAATTCCAAATTAGAAGGATGTAAATGTGATAATAATTCAGAATTTGTACCTTCTAAATATGTCCTAGTAGTTTTAATTAATTTGTCTTGTAAATTCATATTAATGTGAGTACATGATAGTGCTTCAGTTAAGTATAATGCCTGCTTATCAAGCATTTTACCTTTTTCCATGGCTTCTATATGTTTTTTTGCCCTATGCTCCAATGTATTATTATCACACCATTCAATCAGAAATTCTACTAACCATTTGATTTTATTTTCTTCTTTTTTACCACCGTGACGCATGAGGTACCAGATATTGAAGAATCTTTCTGATAAACGATATAGATGGTTTTTTGTATTTGTCTTTTGCTTCTCGATTAAATTGTTTTTTATAAGAAGTTTAATTTGAGATGAGACTGCTCTGCTGTCTTCTTTAACTTTTGCAGCAATTTCTTTTGTGCTAACTGCGTCCCAGTTCAGAGCGATAAAATCCATAATTTCCTGCTGCTGTGGAGACAAGTTATCCATGCGATGTTTATATAAAGGAGTTACATTATCGAGAACTTCTTCGAGGTCATTGAAGGCGTTACCATCTTCTTCATCAACAAAAATGTTAAAAAGCAGAACAATATTTCTGATAACACCTCCCGTAAGTCGCCTGAGAGCTTCTATGCGTCCGGTTTGTTCTTCTACAATTTCCTTAACTCTTTCACTTTTATAGTATTCTCCCAATTTCAGTAGTAAAGTTTGTGTTTCTGGCAAAGTTAATCCTTTTAACTTAGGTGTCCTGAAGAATTCGTAAAAAGGCTGTTCATACTCATAATGAAACTCAATACTAACCGATGAAGCACCAATAATCCGCAGTTCGCAAGTTTGTTGCAAAACTTCACGCAGTCGTTGACAATCCTTCTTTTTGAACTTATCAAACATATCGTTGATATTGTCTATAAATAGAACCAGTTTCTTTTTATTGTGCTTTAATCTATTCTCTAATAGTTGAAAGCAATTAATTTCATAATCAATATCGTCATTTAGCTTTTGCATATCAGTGTAGAGAGATTCAAAACCTGGCTCATATTTCAAGCAATCTGCTGTCAATTCCCAGAGTTTATATAATTTTCGATTGCTGTATTGTTCTTCACTAAAAATGACAGGAATCAGCCATTTGTTAAGCTCAGGGTCTTTTTGTATCTCATAAGCTAAACGAAGTAGCAAAGTAGTTTTACCTTGTCCACGAATACCTTGGATTATATAATGCTGCTCTGGTGATACCATCTTAGAAGTTTTTATTGCTTTAAATATTTCCTGAAATAATTCTAATCTGACCACAAAGTTATTAATTAGCTGTTGTTTAGTCTGATTTGCGGGATTATAAATTTTAATAAGATCAATTTGCGACATATTTCCACCACCACATTTTTAAAATTGGAGAATTGAATTGATATATTTTTACATCTTCATGATTATTGATATAGCCATCGTACTTTAGAGATCCAACAACATCTTTGTATTTGTCTTCTAATTGATGTTTCGCTGCCAGATCATAGATTTCATTTGAGTCAATACTACTTTTTACTGATACGAAATTCAAAAGTTCTTTTGCGAAATTATATTCTTCTGTGCTGAGCAAATTTTTTAATCGAGTATGCCAATGATCGAAGTAATTCCTCTGGTCAATCAATTCATCTAATACCTCATCAATTGTCGTTACGGTTATTTCTGATATACCATTTTCCCTTGCAAAGTACTTAATTGCCTGGATTGTCAATTGTATAAAGAACGGGATCAACCAATTAACCTTTTCTAATATATAGACAATAACATCTTCAGATAGCGTAAAATTTAAATTGACTGACAACTCTGTGATCAGTTTACGTGCTTCAACATTGTTCAAGGATTTAATTTTAATCGGCATAATATCATTGATTGATGACATTGCTTGTAATCCTTTAACGATATATTCTAAACCAATTGAACCAGAATAAATAAATTGTACCTTATTGGATAGTGTTTGCCTAATCTCTCTATTAGTTTGCAGAAAATGAACAGCTTTGCTGGCTCCTTCATCTTTTTTAATGTTTTCAACGGTTTGGGAAAATTCGTCTATGAGAAATACGAGCTTCTTTTCATTTACAATCAAGTTAATTACTCTAACAAATTCATTAAAGTAATTCACATCTCTTGCATTGTCAAATTCCACGCCATCAGTCCCAATTTTTTTTATACCAGGAACAGTGTTTTTAATTACGCTAAAAACCTTATCCGCTGTTCTTACAAATTCCGATGTAAGTAATTTAGATAATAGCTTTTTATAGAATTCATTCTCATTATTAACTGATTCTGTATCAAGAAAAAGAAAATAGAAATTTTCTTTAGGATTATCTTTCAAATACAA
>JAVCCT010000026.1 GCA_030765325.1 Candidatus Stygibacter frigidus
CCCCTGGGTAGAAACTGCGTTTCAACCCAGGGCTACAAATAAATATTCCCTACGGGAAAAATGTCAATTACCTGAAATAGACATATCTGATGAATATGTGCATTTTTTGGCAGAAAAATGCGGAAATCTGCAATGATATTAATTACTTAGGTTGAACAGTCTCCCCCTGAATTAATTTCTGTGCCCTTGCATTAGGATATGTAGGAGCAGACCCACGTGTCTGCCCAGGGATACCAGATTTTGTAATAACTGGTAACATCCCCTGTTTTTTATAATTATTATTATTGATATCACAATAATGTATAAAGAGTTGAATATGTAAAATTAGTAATATTTTCCCATTCTCATTAACACCAGATTTTAATCTGGTTGAAAGAGAATAAATAAAAGTTGAGTGGCTTTAGCCACTTCAGATAATTACATTGTTTGCAAGAACAATTTATCTATAACTAACTGCATCAATAAAGAAGTCACTGAAGTGACTTTCAATTGTTTGTACATTTAAATCCCCCCAAATGAATTTGGGGGTTAATAAGAGTGGTCATCTTGCTATTTTCGGTAAACTATTATAAAATTAATTCCGGGGGGATGTTAGAATTTCAGAATAAATATTGACATCAATCAGCTATTGAAGCTGATTAAAACTATTAATGTTATGGGAGAAACTGATATTATGGATGAATATAAGATAAGGGCAATGAGACGTAAAAACCTGAAAATTGATGACCGGAAAGCGAATTCAATTTTAACCATGGGAGAATATGGCGTTTTATCAACGGTGGATAAACATGGACAACCTTACGGAGTACCTTTAAATTATGTCTATCAGGATGGCTGCATCTATTTTCATGCTGCTCAGGCAGGGCATAAGATTGATAATATCGCCTTCAATAATCGAGTTTCCTTTTGCGTAGTAGGCAAAACAAAGGTTATTCAGTCAGAATTTACCACAAAATATGAAAGCGTGATCTGTTTTGGAAAAGCAGGTTTAATAGAGGAAGAAGAAAAGCTGAATGCATTGATCTGGCTCTTGGAAAAATACACTCCTGACCATTTGGTGAATGGCAGAAAAACTATTGATAAAACTCTGAAAAACGTGGCAGTGATCAAAATAGAAATAGAATACATCACAGGTAAAGCAAGCAAATAGTCAGTATTTTATCAAATCAGACTTTGCGCAGATTTATGGTGAAAATCGTACCCTGAGGCTGATTTGATTTCACGGATATACTTCCCTTAAATTCTTCTATTGTTTTCTGCACAATATATAGTCCAATACCTGTATGCCCCGTTTTGCCATAATGAAACCCTTTCTCAAAGATTCTGGGCATGACTTCCTGGGGTATACCTTTGCCGTTATCTGCAAAAATTATCTGGCAAAATTCATTTTCTTCTGTTATGTCAATGTTGACCTCATCAGCTTTCCCATGCCGTACTGCATTACTGATGAGATTATCAAAAACTGAATACAGTGCTTCATCAGCTTGAATAATTACTTTTTGATCACCTGAAATTCTGATTTTAATTTCAGGATGGCTGGCAGCGATCTCATCTATTACCATTTTAACATCTATTTTTTCCTGAAACTCTTCGTTTTCAAGATTCACTGCCCTCTTCTGCTGGTTTCTGATGGTATTTATGCATCTGCTGACAGCTCGTCGCATTTCAGTAAGCATATTATCTTGAGGATTATCCAGATAAAGTTCCAGAGCACTGTCAATCACTGCCAGATCATTAGCTACATCATGCCTGAGAATAGAATTCATGATGCGCAACCGCTCATGTGCGATATTTAGCTGTTCCTGTGCCTTCTGGCGTTCAGTTACATCTCTCACGGCAGCAATGCGCATAGTTTCTCCAGCATGTTTTACGTCTTTTGCTTCCAGCTCTGCAATAAAATGTGTACCATCTTTACGAATAGCTGTTACCTGGTACGGCTTAGCTACCTTCTTGGCAATATTATAGATGATTTTCGCTTTATCCTTCATTTTGGGAATATAATCAAGCAGATTTTTACCTATTGCCTCTTCTCTGGAATAGCCGCTAATTTTCAAAAAAGCGTCATTGGCATCAATTATTATCGCCTTTTTATGAACAACAATGCCCTCAAAAGTAGCTTTTGTGAGGAATTTAAACCGCTCTTCACTTTCTTTGAGTTCTCGTTCAGCCTTTTTCCGGGCAGTGATATCTTGCACAGATACTATACCTGCTGGTTTCTCATTATAAGTTGTCGATGATCCGCTCAGCCATACCCACTTTTCAATACCATCTTTTGTGATGATCTTAAATTCATAACTGTTGATAGTTTCCAGCCTCTGTTGCCGCTTTGTTCCGATAGATTTCACTTTTTCCTGATAATCAGGATGGACAAAATCCCAAAATCTCATCTGCATTAATTCCTGATTTGAATAACCTGATATAAGTGAGGCAGCTTTATTCGCATAAACCCATTTATCATTTTGATAGATCATTATTGCCATGGGGGAAGTCTCTGAGATTATGCGGAATTTATCTTCATTCTCTTGGGTAGATGTAATAACCTCACTTCCTTCCTGAACATTGATCCTGGTTGCTGAATGTTCATCACTGTAAGAGATTTTCCACTCTAATCCCCTCTCAGATTCATAAGACAATTTCCCCTGCAATTGAAATTCCACTATCGCATAAGCGGTTCTAATACCCATAGAATCTAATGCTACTAAATCTATATCAGGTTCAATACCTACCCCATTATCGCTAATTTCCAAAACAACCAGGTTATTCTCATCGCGATAGAGCTTAATTTTTATTATTCCTTTTTCCATACCGACAAAGGCATGTTTAAAGGCATTAGTTATTAATTCCGTAAGTACCAGTCCCAATGGAACCGCAGTATCTATAGATACTTTCACGGAAACAAGATCATGCTCAATTCGATAGTTATTATCTTTTCCATAAATATTCATCATGTACTCAGAAAATTCCTGGATGTAGTCCTGCAAATCTATTGAAGAGAGATCCTTTTCCTCATAAAGTTTCTGATGTACCAGTGACATGGAATATATCTTATCCGCTATCTCCTGATTTAATTTGATTATATCCTGATTCTCAGAATATTCTGCTGACATTATCAACATGGCTTCTATGATCTGCATATTGTTTTTGGTTCTATGATAAAGTTCTCGCAATAAGCTTTCTTTTTCTTTTAAACTGCCAATGATCTTCTGCTCTGCCTGTTTATGCTTTATTGCCAATGCCACTTCCTCAGAAACAAAATTTAGCAGTTCCATATCATCTTCAGAATAGCAATGATCGTCATGATAACACTGCAGGGAGATTACTCCAATTACGGTATTATCTATCTTAAGTGGAACTCCAAGCCATAATTTGGGCAGTTTTCCTGTCAGCTTGATAAGTCCCTTGCTCTCCATGTTTTTCAGGTCATTTTGATTGACCAGCTTTGCTTTACTGGTCTCAATCACATATTGCGTTATACCTTTCGAATCAGAAGATACCACAGGTTGAGGTTTTTGCTCAAGTTCACTCACAAAATAGGGAAATGCTATCTTTTTGGTTTGTTCATCAATTAGGGCAATATAGAAATTTTTTACATTTACCACTTCACTCAATAACCACCGTATCTTCTTAAATAGCTCATCCAGGTCATCTGCCTGATTAACTGCACTGGATATATTATAAAGCACCCGCTGGATAATTTCTGATTTCCGCCGTTCAGTAATTTCTGTCAGCGAACCGTTAATATATTTAACTTTCCCATCTTCTATAACAGGAGCCTCATTCACCTCGACCCAGATTCTTTTACCGCTTTTTGCCTTTAATTCAAGCTGATAAACAGGCTGTCTCTCCCCTGTTCTGATCGCTTTCATAGTATTCTCAAAGCCTATCTCATTAATGGGGTTATCAGTGACGAAATCAGTCCATCTAACCAGTGCCTCTTCCTGGGTATATCCCAGTATCTTTTCCACTTGTGGACTCACATAAACAAGCTGATGACCAGTTGTGTGAATATAGAACATATTTATGCTGTGCTTTATAAGCCACTCATAATCAAAGCCATAATTTTGCGGAAATTGATTCTTATCAGTCATCTATTTTATTTATCGCTGTTAATAGTTCATAAAGATTTACTGGTTTAAAAAAGTATCCCAGCGGATTTAGTTTCATGGCTCTACTTTTATATTCTTCATCAGAGTACCCGGTTATAAAAATAATGGGTACATAACCCGATTCAATGATTTTCTCTGCTGCATCAAGACCATTTATATTTCCCTTAAGATTAATGTCCATTATGATTAGATCAGGATGCTCGCTCAGAGCTATATCAATTGCTTCTCTACCAGTCGTCACATATCCCAGTACGTTATAGCCTTTGGAATTGAAATAGGCTGCAAGACGCATGGCAATGATAACCTCATCTTCCACAATCAATAATTTTCGCTTCTCTTTTGACATTACATTCTCCTAAACTCTACTATCTATTAATATAGGAATTATTAATAATATTGTCAAGCAATATTGTTACAATCATAGGGTACCCCCGTTTTTTTTATTCATATTTGATTACCATCTGCAAACGATTATGATGTCGTCCTCCGTATACGCTCTAGCGCTAAACTTATGCTGGAAAATTATCTTAATCTCTTCTATAAGAGAATCTAAGCTGTAGATAGATAACAAATTGCTACCCAAAGTACTATATTCAGAACACCTGACCCCTAAAAACTAATTATTTTATATTTCATTACATAATAGACAGTTATAATAGTATATAATCTTGATCTCAAGATACTATAGAGATTATGCGTAAAGATTGTAAATATTTTATGTGACCCCTTTCTAAAAAGTTGAGGGAGACTGTTCAATATATTTTGAGTAGGTGATATTTATTTGTAGCCCCAGGTTGGAGCGAAGCGGCTACCTGGGGTTTTATAATTTATATTCACCCTTCCGTCCCAAACACCGGCTCTGCCGGTGTTTGGGACGGAAGGGTATCCTTGTTTTTTATATTTCCCCTGGGTAGAAACTGCGTTTCAACCCAGGG
>JAVCCT010000271.1 GCA_030765325.1 Candidatus Stygibacter frigidus
CTATTTGCTTCTGCCCATGGAATCTCGATTGTTTTTACTTTATGCTCATTACAACTTATTCTGGGTATAGATGCCACAATATAAGTCTTTAATTGGCATATATCTAAATGTCTCCATTTCCTTACTGTTCTGTTGTCATAAATATTGCATTCTTTTTTACATTCAGGGCAGATTCCTGTGCGAGAGTTGTATCTCAAATAGATTGTAACTTCATTCTCTTCTAATAACAACTCAACTCTTTCCACTTCCCATGGTTTTTGCAAACCAAGGATCTCATTAAATAATTCATTTGATTTTTTCATAATAACTCAATATTTATCATTTCTGTTTTTTAGTCAACAATTTGTGATATTAACCACACAGAATCTTGTAGTGCCGAATTTAAAAGAACAAGTTAAAAGTAACAGATATTTATGATGTGATGCTTAATTATAGAACATTGCAGATGTCACATATAGAATATAAGCTATTGTATTTCTGACATTTACGACAAATCGGAAATATCGTTGTAACTTTCATTTCATCTCTTTAAATTTCAATGAAGATTTTTCTCTTGGTGTTGTTCGTGAAATGCTATCAATATAATATAGGGCATCAAAAGATTTTACTGGTACGCAGGTCATTTCAAATTCCTGTCCGTGCATTATAGAGATTTGTGCAAAGCGGTTTGAGACTATTTTATTATCAATGTTTTGTAAATCAAATATAAAGGCTGGGATTCCAGCCTGGGCAAATAATCCATCTAAAGTACTGTTATCAGATGGCGGAAATTTCCTGCCCCATTCTACATATTCACCACGATTATATAATCCTCCGATTGATATTAATTTCTCTTTATATCTCTTCTTCAACAAATAGCCCATTCCATGTATAATGCCTTCCTCACCGGTCATTGTTACACTATCTGAAGCAATGTGAATATTATGAGCCCAGATAATCGTTTTACTTCTCTTTTCTGAATTTGATATTATCCATTCAACATTTGCTGCCATGGCATTATCACGATGTAATCCCATTTCAAGCCGCGTCTCTGTTGAAAACATTTTATTTGCTTCTTGAGCATTTCTGGAAAGTTGCAAAATCCAGCTGTAGTTCTCAATTGATGACTTTTGTATATAGCTATCTTTATTTTGCAGAATTAAGTTGTATAAGCTCTCGTAGTTTTTCGATAGGGCTTCTTTTCTATCTTGAGTTATAGCTTTATAACCTCTCTGAGTATTGGGCCAGAAATTATCTTCGATTACATCTAAGGCGTAATCCTCCGCTTGGTAAAAATCTACACTATCAGGATCTACGGTTCTGAGATATTCAAATATTTCGTTTATACCATAAGCAGGAGAAACAATATCTATTCCATAAAATTGTAACTTATCATCTGAATTTCGATCTTGATTATATTCCCTCATCCAGACAATTATATCGTATATTTCTTCAGTATCCCAAATAAACCATCCTGGCATTTCTGACATAATTTCTGATATATCTCCTTCTCCCGCTTTCAGATAATTATTTATCAATTCAGCGTAGGGAAAGCTCCCTTCCAATATAAATGTTCTGAAATCCAATTCTTCCACCAAATACCTGATCATTCTGAATTTAAGTAAAAACTGCTCGTGAATATCGTGCCGGCTTTCTCCTAAACAAACGATTTCTGCATTACCAACAATCTTACTGATAAAGCGTAAATCTTCAAAACCTGTGCGAGATTCAGCGATATTAACCGGATAAACATTATTTTTTATATATTCAATCACTTCTACTTCCTTTTTATAATTTTCGCCGTCATTTCCTGCTACTAAATCACAAAACCCTATAAATATTATTAGACTGATAATTAATGATATAGTCTGCTTTGCTTTAGTATCAGACATCTCTTATTCCCTTAACTAACAACCAAACACCAATTGTTAACTCAAAGGGAAAGTTTGGTAGGAAAATGGCGATGGGTACCTCATACCAAATAGCACGATCAAGGTTCCAATGAATGCCAGTGGTGCTGCTATGATACCCCAGATTGATAAGAATTTTGGCAGATATCCTGATTTTAAGAATAGATAATAAAATAATGTTGCTCCTAAACCAAAAAACAGCATGTGTATTGTATAACCGAATTCCTGCGTTTCGTAACATAGATTAGCCAGAGTCTGCAAGCTGGAGGGATATACATTAGCAACTGATTCTTCGCTGATCTTTAGTAGTGCAAAAGTTGGGATTCTACTTATCACCAGAATTGCTGCTTCCACGATGTAAAGCCCCATCCCGATAAGTGCTATATCACGGTTTATTCTTTTCAGAATTGCATACATCAATACCCCAAGCATAATTACACCTATGGCAGTGAACATCTCCCCCACAATGCTTCCCAGCAATTGCATTGGATTATCAGAAATATTGCTCAGGCTTTCTGAAATATTACCCGGGACGATCAACGGTTGAAACAATATCAATCCGCTAATGAACGAGGCGATAGCCTGCAATAGAAATGCTGCTCCCAAAAATCGAGAAGTTTTCTTATCAGTATTCATCATATCAAGTTTATCGATCCTTTGGCTGCCATCCACATTGGCATGTGATATTTAATCCTGGTTACTTTTCCTGCTTCTACTTTGAAATCAAGGGAATTTGCACCACACTCTTCCATAAATAGATATCTGAAATAAACTTTAATGTGGTGGTCACCTGGCTCTATTTCAAAGAAATGATTGCCCCAGTTACAGAAATGCTTCTCATCATCGATCATAATTACCGGTTTGGACAAATAAAACCATTTGAACCAGTAGTATTCCAACTTAACTTCCACGCCCGTCCTTGTTTCTTCCTGCATTTCCTGCTCCTTATATGTTTATATCAGAACTAAGTTCAATATCTTTATATAAAGCTTTACTTGTCAATTTTATCCCACAATACCTGTATAATATCTGCTTATTCTCGTAGCTTAATCTTTCCAGATTAAGTTCTTATAAAATGTCAAACTGGAAAGTTTACCCGCCTGGGTGGGTTTGACCTACGTTAAAAAACATCATAGACACTGGCTTCTCACTCCCAACTCTCACCAATTTTTATTCCAAATTAAATTATCTTGCGAATGTCTTGACTTACGCAATGACGATAATCATTATTTGCTAAATGCATTAAATTTTACAGTTCCTTCTTCAAGATATTCTCAAATCGGGTTTTGCTCAAATAATGATCTTCAATCAATTTACCATCTTTTATCAAACTAAAAGTTCCGAATCCAGAAGGTGCATTCTGGGCTTCTTCGGGAGTGTTAAGCTTTGTTACCTTTAAATTTATCCCATGTTCTAATGCTGATTGCTTTAAGTCTGCTACTGACTTTTCGTGCCAGGGACATTGATCTGAATAGATCAAATTCCAACCCTTATAATCCACCTGTTTTTTTGTCCAATCAATAAAACAGGGATCTCCTGCCTTAATTTTTATCTTTTTACACATCAGTTCAAAACGACCAAGCTGGTCAATGATTGCAAACCCATTTTTTTCAAAGAGTGTTTTGTTTGCCATCCAGGCTCCATTACTGCTCATCACGCAAACCCCATCTTTATCATTCTGCTTAGCTTCCTCTTCACACATTTGCAGGAGAGTTGTCCCTATATTTCTATGCCTTGCTTCTTTAGCAAATAAACCAATGCAATGAATGAAATAGTAATTATCGGCTTTTACTGGTCTCCAGGCTGATTCTGAGGGAATATATTCGATAAAACCTAACTGCTTTCCCTCTTCATCTATGGCAATTTTTATCTTAAGTCCTTTGTTCAATCTGCTTTTGAACCATTCAACCTTTTTTGCATAGCCCGGAGCTTTTTTGTTTTTTGATGCAATACACTCCTGCCTCAGAAACGTTGGCTGCCGTAACATCAATGATATTTATTTTATTAGTCATCTTTTCAACTTTAATACCTTCATTTTTACTCTCAAAAACTTACCTCGCAGTAGTTGGTGTTTTGGGGTAAACATAGACTAATTTCTTACCATTTTTTAAGTCACCAATTCTCAAGGTGCACAAACAGTCAGCTTTTTCTGATAATAATCCATTTTCACTTTACCAGCCTTTTCTTTTGCCCATTCTTCCAGTCCCATTTTGCGGATCAGACAGAGATTAAATATTTTTGTATTATGAGGCACTATCGCTGCTTTATCTGCATAAGGATGCAGTCTGTCACAAGGAAATTCTGCTCCACATTCTGCACAGGTATGAATGCCCTTTTCTTTGGCACAAAGATATGTGCCACACTGCCAGATATTACCAATAAACTTGATCACACCTTCTTCTACCCTGCAACCTTCACAAAATGCCTGCTCCTCAGGAATATTCATCCGCTTTGCCAGATTCTTTCTCAATTCCAGATTATCCTTAGCCAGATAACCTGGACAATTAAAACAATCAATCCCACACGGCGCAGTAAGATACTTATAATCCATAATCACACTCCATATTATATTTTTCTAAAATTATTTTCTCTAAAATTGCCAACCATGTCAAATTAAATAACTCAAGTTTCGCAAATGCTTAAACGTGCACTATAATGAGTTTTTTTAGACTGTAACACTCGGATTTTACGCCCTCAATTAACTACCGCTAAGGCATATACAACTATATTACAATTTTTGACATGCTACGGCATTTTTGTCTTCATCTATTTTCTTAATTTCGCTTTTATCATTTTTTATCTAAAAAAATAAAATACCATTTCTTCAAAATCTGGAATTGTCTACAAAAATGCCCTGAAGGGTCAAAATCATAAGAAGTTCCCACCCTTTCCCCTCACAAATAAAAAGTCAAAATTAGGGTATGTATATGTGGAAAAGTGAGAAGTGAGAAGTGAAAAGTAGGGATTCGGGAAACGAGGAACTACTTTTTATAAAAAAATAAGTTAATAATAGGGGCATGTATCTTCAAAAAACGCTAAAAGAG
>JAVCCT010000353.1 GCA_030765325.1 Candidatus Stygibacter frigidus
AACAAAGTGTTTTCCGGGAAATCTATGCATTGTGGTTTGCACTTTGGGGTTGTTGTATAACATTCCAGAGTATGTTCCATCGCTGTTTGAGGATCATAATTCACATACATGTCGGCAAATTCATTGAACTTACTGTCTTTTTCATTTATCAGCCAGAGTTTCTTACCTTCACGCTGCTTTAATCTCAATGTGGTTCTTAGTGTCTGACTTATCTCCCCAACAACATAGTACGCTTCTGCCTTTTCTATAGCATCAAGACTTGCCAATTCTTCCACTGGCATACAGTCACTGATATCAGGAGCAAGAGTTAGACTATGCAATCCAGCTTTCATATTGGCAGCAACTTCCTTCAGCATCTCAAGTTCTTCAAGTGTAGTAGATGGATGTACGAATATTTTAGAGGCTTTTGCTGTTTTCAATTTCCCCTTGATCAATTCCGGGATATTACAGCTGCACACGCTTTGCCACTCATTATTGCGATTGATATAAGCACCTTTGATACGTGCTTCATCATCAGTTACCTGCCAGCCAAAGCGACCTTTGAAGCAGAGATTTCTGCCATTCCAGGCATCTTCTGCTGCCTGAATGGTTGTCACTCTGTTTCCAGTAAGATTGATCTGAACTTCGCAACCAGTTCCGCACTGACCGCAACTTTGTTCCACCTGCTTTTCCGGCACATGTGGATTCAGCTTATAGTTCACATTCTTAGGCATCAAAGCACCAACCGGACATACTGCAATACATTTTCCACATTCTTCGCAGCCCGTAAGATTAAGACTTTCACCAAATTCCGGGGCTACATAACTCTGGAAACCACGCCAGATATAACCCAGCACGCCAGCACCCTGAACTTCAGCGCAAATCCTCACGCAGCGTCCACACTTTACGCAACGGTTAGCATCACGCAAAATAAATGGATGGGAATGATCTATCGGATGCTTATTTTTGGCACCAGCATAAGTATCGGCATCAATATCATATTCAGTGGCATATTTACGTAACGAGCAGGTTTCATTCACATGGCAGCCGCATTCAATACAACGACTTGCTTCAGAAATTGCCTGCTGGTGATCATAGTCATATTCCACTTCTTCAAGATTAGTTCTTCTATATTCTGCTTCCAGCTCCGGCATATTGATGCGTTCAGCTTTTTCGTATTGTTCAAAATCTTTGGGATCGATGTCAGCGAGCTTTTTCTCTTTCTTGCTGTCAAAACGCTTCAATCCACGCATCATCTCTCCCTGGAGATAATGATGAATACTATCTGATGCCTGTCTGCCATCAGCAATAGCTTCAATTGCCGTTGCAGCTCCACGTCTGAAATCACCACCGGCAAATACATTTTCTGACCAATACATTGTGGCTTCATCACTATCAGCGGTCATCCAGCGGGTTATTCCCCATTCCTTGCCACCTAACTGGTTTTTCGCTTCAGTAAGGAAACCTACTTCAGGAGACTGACTGATAGCAGCTATCACTGTATCATAATCTCCATCAAAGAATTTACCAGTTGGCATCGGACGACGGCGACCACTGACATCTGGTTCACCCAGTTCCATGATCTCCATTTTAACCGTTTTCAGCTTGCCATCAATACCAAACATCTCGGCAGGATTTGTGAGGAAGTGGAATTTTACTCCTTCTTCTTCTGCTGCATCCACTTCATAGGCTTCTGCCGGCATCTCCCTGCGGGTACGACGATAGATCAAGGTAACGTCTGCTCCCTGTCTCACGGCTGTTCTAGCACAATCAATAGCTGTGTTTCCACCACCAACGATTGCCACCTTTTTGCCCAGATCAATATCTTTGCCCAAAGCAAAATCTTTAAGGTAATCCACTCCCAGTAAAACACCTTCCAGATCACTGCCTTTTGTTCGCATAGGCACTGCATTCTGTGCACCTAATGCCATATATACTGCATCATATTCCCTGGAAAGTTCTGCAATAGTGACATCTTTTCCTATAAAAGTATTATATTCGATCTGCATACCGTTTGCACACATGATCTCTATTTCTTTATCCAATATCGCTTTCGGAAGTCGATATTCGGGGATACCATATCTTAACCAGCCTCCAGCCTGAGGAGATGCTTCAAAGCACTTCACTTCATAACCTTTATTAGTCAGATAATATCCACAGGTCAATCCTGAAGGTCCAGCACCGATAATGGCTATTTTCTTACCCTTATCTGCCTCTTTATCAGGAACATAACTGTAATCAAGTCCTAAATCAAAATCTGCTGCATGACGCTTAAGCTGACGGATGGCAATGGGCTCATCCACAATGCTGCGACGACATTCTGCTTCACAGAAAGCCGGACATACTCTACCAATTGACAGAGGCATGGGCAGCTTCTCTTTGATCACCTTCACAGCTTCCTGATATTGTCCATTGGCTATGAGTGAGACATAGGTTTGAATATCCACATGATCAGGGCAGGCGACTGTGCAGGGAGCTTCGCAATCAGCATAATGATCGCTTAGAAGCAGCTCTAATGCTGTTTTACGGGCATCATGCACATCTTCAGAATCTGTCCAGATCTTCATACCGTCATAGATATCTGTTCCGCAAGCTGTAAGAAATCCCCTGCGTCCCTCAACCTTCACAGCACATACCCAGCAGCTTCCGAAAGGCTTTAATTCCTCATCATGACAGAGTGTAGGTATTTCATATCCGTGTTCTTGTGCCAGTTCAAGAATTGTCTTTCCTGGCTCAGTCTTTATTTCTTTTCCGTTTAAAGTTATTGTTATCATATCCACACCTTTAGACCTTTACTACTGCGTCAAAGCGACAAGCTTCATAGCATGCACCACACTTGATGCACTTATCTTGATCCACCACATGAACCTGCTTTACTTGACCAGTAATCGCATCTGCCGGGCACTTTCGTGCACACGCCGTGCAACCCACACATTTACTGGCATCAATAGTATATTTAAGAAGCGCAGTACACACTCCCGCGGGGCATCTTTTATCAACTATATGGGCAATATATTCATCTCGGAAATATTTGATGGTTGTCAATATTGGATTTGGTGCGCTTTTACCTAATCCGCAAAGAGAAGTATCAATTATTTGCACTGCCAGCTTTTCCAAAGTATCGATATCTTCCAGCACACCTTCACCTTTGGTGATCCTGATCAATATCTCCAGCATCCTTTTGGTTCCCACCCGGCAGAAAGTACATTTTCCACAACTCTCATTCTGAGTAAAATTCAGAAAGAATCGGGCAATATCGATCATACAGGTATCTGTATCCATCACCACCATTCCACCAGAACCCATAATGGCACCTGTTTTAAGAATGGATTCATATTCCACGGGAGTATCCAGAAGCTGCTCTGGTATGCAACCCCCGGAAGGTCCACCTAATTGAACTGCTTTAAATGGCTTATCAAATTTCATACCGCCACCAACTCCATAAATAACTTTACGAAGAGAAGTGCCCATGGGAACTTCTATCAAACCACTATTTTTTATCTTTCCTGTCAGAGCGAACGCTTTGGTTCCAGTACAAGTTTCCACTCCATATTTACGGTATTCTGCTGCACCATGCAGAATTATCCAGGGTATATTTCCATAAGTCTCTACATTATTATTGTTGGTTGGCTTTGCCCATAATCCGCTTTTTGCCGGGAAGGGAGGACGCAGATTTGGCATTCCTCGCTTTCCTTCAATAGACCCGATCAAGGCTGTCTCTTCACCACAAACAAATGCTCCCGCACCTTCTTTGATATGAAGATCAAAACTGAAATCACTGCCAAATATATTCTTACCAATAATGCCACGTGCTTCTGCATCGGCTATTGCTTTTTTAAGATGACGCACAGCCAGCGGATATTCCGCTCGGCAATATACATATCCTTCATCAGCACCAATTGTATAGGCACAGATCAGCATACCTTCAATCACGCTGTGGGGATCTCCTTCCAGAATTCCTTTATCCATAAATGCGCCAGGATCACCTTCATCCGCATTACAGATCACATACTTCTTATCACTCTGGTTCTGAAAAGCAAACTGCCATTTGAGCCCGGTAGAAAATCCAGCTCCACCACGTCCACGCAATCCGGAATCTTTCACTTCCTTGATCACTTCTTCAGGAGTCATGCTTTTCAGTACTTTTTCCAATGCTTTATATCCATCATTTTCCAGATATTCTTCAATACTTTCTGGATCGATCCTTCCAGCATTGCGCAGCACTATTCTGGTCTGGGCAGCTTTATTGTCATTTTCAGGACAATCATAATCCGGTGATAAAATTGCCTTCTCAAGTAACGGAGTGTTTTGCAGGCAGCTTTCGATTATTGGTGCGATATCGGCTTCATTTAATCTGCCATAAGTGATATTCTTGCCATCATCAGTAGTTATCTCGATAATTGGTTCTGCAAAACACATCCCAATGCAGGCTGTCTTCCGTAATTTGATATCAAGTTCATTATCACTTATATAGTTTTTGATGCCATCATAGATCGCTCCGGCTCCCGCAGCTAATCCACAACTGGCAAGTCCTACTTTTATTTCCATCACATCCCCTTATTCGTATCTGTCCAGAATTTTACCGACACTGTCAGGAGTCAGTTTTCCGTGCGTATCTTCATCTATCATTATTACGGGTGCAAGACTGCAACAACCCAGGCAGGCAACTTCCACCAAAGTATATTTACCATCATCTGTCGTATCATCAAGCTCGTTAAGTTTCAAATGGCTCTGGACTGCATGAAATATCGTCTCTGCTCCAGATACATGGCATGCTGTTCCTTTGCAAACTCTAATGATGTGACGCCCCTGTGGCTTCAAACGAAACATGGAATAAAAGGTCGCTACTCCATACATATCTGCTATCTTGATGCCAGTATGCTCAGAAGCATAGATCATGGTCTCACGACTCAGAAAACCTCCTATTGCCTGTAAATCCTGCAATAGCGGTATCGTTGCTCCCTTTTTACCCTTATATTTCTCGATTATTGCATCAATCTTATTTTTGTTTTCCATCACTCTACCTTATTATACAATTCTTTTAAAAAATATAAGAGATTTACCCAAACGGATAAATCTCTTAATTGGTTAATTATTCATTATCTAAAAAAATCAGGTGAGAAGGATCTCACCTGATTTATTGATATTTTTATACTACTCCGTGGGCAAGCATAGAATCTGCTACTTTCTTGAAACCAGCAATGTTGGCTCCATTAACGTAGTTACAGAAATCTCCTACCGTACCATAAGTAATACATTGTTTGTGAATCTCGATCATGATATTATGAAGTTTTTCATCTACTTCTTCACGAGTCCAGCTCAAACGAAGACTATTCTGTGACATTTCCAGTCCAGAAGTGGCAACTCCACCTGCATTAGCGGCTTTACCGGGTCCGTATAAAATCTTGTTATTGATAAATACTTCAACTCCAGCAGGAACTGTTGGCATATTTGCACCTTCAGATACTACTTTACATCCAGCATTTACTAATACTTTTGCTTGAGCTTCGTTGATCTCATTTTGAGTTGCTGATGGAAGAGCGATATCTACATGTCCGATTTCACCAATGATATCCCATGCACTCTTACCTTCATAATACTTAGCACCTGGATACTTAGCTACGTATTCTTTAATGCGTCCACGCTTAATGTTCTTAAGTTCCATTACAAAAGCAAGCTTCTCAGCATTGATTCCAGCTGGATCATAAATTGTTCCACTTGAATCACAAAGTGTTACCACTTTTCCACCAAATTCTGTTGCTTTTTCTGTTGCATACTGGGCCACATTTCCAGCTCCTGATACTACTACAGTCTTGCCTTCAAATGTCATTCCCTTGGTCTTCATCATTTCTTTAGCAAAATATACTGTGCCGTATCCCTTTGCTTCTGGACGAATCAATGATCCACCCCATTCGCGACCCTTACCAGTGAGAACACCAGTAAATTCGTTACGGAGTTTCTTATACATTCCAAAAAGGAATCCGATCTCACGTCCACCAACACCAATGTCACCTGCTGGTACATCTGTGTCTGGTCCGATATGACGGAATAATTCCATCATGAAAGCCTGAGCAAAACGCAT
>JAVCCT010000168.1 GCA_030765325.1 Candidatus Stygibacter frigidus
ATCTCTTGATTTATATATTGATCAAATTTATTTCTTATCACTGCATGTAATGCTCTTATTTCCGCATTTTTTTCTTTACTGTTGCCTGCATTGAAAGTTCGGGAAACATTAACTATTTTTTGATTACTCAATGATATAGCAAAACAGAACATTTGCCGATATTCATTATTGATTTCATAAATATCCGTTATTTCACTTACCAGTGCTATGTTAATATCTTCTATTTCCTTTTTTTCTATTGCGTCCTTCAATTATATCACCACCTGACTATTTTCAAATATATAATGCAATTGAAGTTCCACTTGCAAATAAATCTTCAATAATACCCATAACTCTTTTTATTGCAAAATGATATATATTTAGCAGAACCCACCAACCTTTCAATTCTCAACTGCATTATGCAGAAAACCTGCATTATGCAGTTGCAAAACGCTGAAAGCCCCGGATTATTTGACTGGGAGTAAGCAAATATTGAGTTAAGATGATGTACTCATCAGATTGACTTAAGATTTGCGAGGGAGGGAGGTAAACTTGTCGCTCTTAAGTCAATCCTGATTACAGTCTTAACTCAATAGCTTAGTTAGGTTTGGTGATTTGCTTATCTCTGGATATTATCTTTCTAACATTCTTTCGCGTAATTTCGCGCTTTTCGCGGTTGATAATCTTTCTTTAATATTTTCTTTAGCTGTAATTCTTACTCATATCCAGTTTCTTTAGTTTTCGGCTCAAGGTGGTATAGTGAATTCCCAGCACTTTTGCTGCATCCGTGATGTTATGATCTGTTTTCTTTAGAGCATCCATTATCATTTTATATTCCATTTCGTCCAGAGTCATTGAGGATATATCCACAGCTTTACTCTTCTTACCAATATCTAGTCTCAGAGCCAGGTCTTCTTTGTTAATGGTATCTGAGTTAAGCGTAATCATTGCTCTTTCAATCATATTTCTCAATTCCCTCACATTGCCGGGAAAAGAATATTTTTCGAGATATTCAATCACATCGACTGCCAACCTTGGCGCAGGTTTATTGAGCGTCTGAGCAAAATGCGTAATAAAGTAATTTACCAGAGGTTCAATATCGCTTTTTCTCTCGCGCAGGGGCGGGATTTGAATTTCAATTGTATTGATCCGATAAAAGAGATCTATCCGAAAAATATCACTACTGATCAATTTATCTATATCCTTATTTGTGGCAGTGATCAAGCGGAAATCCGCAGTTATTTCACAATCTGAGCCCAAGGGCTGGTATCTTCTGCATTCCAGCACACGCAAGAGCTTCGTCTGAAGTGCAAAGGGCATATCACCAATTTCATCCAGAAAAAGTGTTCCGTTATCCGCCTGCTGCAAATATCCCGCTTTATCAGATGCTGCACCCGTGAAAGCTCCCTTTTTATAACCAAAAAATTCGCTCTCCATCAATGTTTCAGGGATAGACCCACTATTAACCGTGATAAAAAGATTATTTGATCTTTCACTGGCATAGTGGATCATATTGGCAATAATTTCCTTGCCGGTGCCACTCTCACCCGTGATGAGAACATTAGTATCTTTATGTTTTGCTGCCATCATAGCCAGATCGATAACCTTTTTGATTGATTGAGTTCTTCCGATAAAGTTCATCTTCATTTTAGTCTTCAAAACTTCCGAGATAAGCGAATTTTTCTGACGTGTAACCACTAATTGCTTATGCGTTTCTTCATATTTCTGCTGTAAATGGGATATTTTTTCTATTACCTCCGAATTTAACCGCTTATCTTTCAAATCTGTGTACTGGTCATAATATTTCAGTGTCTCACCGAATTTTCCTAATGCCCGGTAAATGTCACTAAGCATCTTATAAATCTCTTCCACTTCTCCCTTTTGACACTGCTGCTCGGCAATTGCCAGGCTTCTGTTCAAATATTGCAAAGCTTCCTCATACTTGCCCTGCTTAAAATATACACTACCGATATGTTTTAAGAATATTGATAGATTATGCTCAATCTTTTGTTCCTCAGCGATCGCAATTGCTTTTTGGTAATTTTCCAGTGCTTGAGCATAATTTTCCATATCTTCATATACGCCCCCGATATTATTCAACACGATTGCCAATACATCCTTATTACCCGCTTTTTTCACGTAAGGCAAGGCTTCCTGATAATATGCCAGCGTTTTTTCCAAATCTTTATCACTGTAAAATACTCCCAGATTGATCAAACCCGTATAAATGCTGGATAAATAGTTTATCTCCTTAGCTTTTTGCAAAGATAGCTCCATATACTGCAAAGCCTGCTCCGGCTGCTTCAGGATATTATATATCACGCCCAGTTGATCAAGAACCTGGAAATAATTACCTTTAAACTTCATATCCTTTGAAATATCAACTTTTTCCTGCAATTGCTCCATGATTTCATTGGCTTTAAAGAAACTCTCCAGACTCTCTGCCAGATTACCCATACGACGCTGAACCATTCCCAGACTCAACAGACAATATGATTCCTCTTTCTTCTCTTCCAGTTCGCGGGAAATATCAAGTGCCTTTTGAAAATATTCCAAAGCTTTATTAAAATCCGGCTGGATCATATATACTCTTCCCATAAAATCTAATTTCTGAGCCAGCTTCTTCTTCTTGCCGCTCTTGCGGAATATATCCACCAGTTCTTCACCATAAGGAATAGTCTTAATGATCTCTCTCGCCCGGAAATATGCCATTAGAATTACTTCCAGATCTTTCACCAGTTCCTCTAAGCTTCCGTTTTCTCGTGTAATCGCCAATTTCTCTTTCATCTGCTCTATCTGGCTATTATCTGCCATAATTTTTCCCGCCTGCTTAATTAGTTTTCATACTTTTTATAAATCCCTTTCTTCATTATTATGTCAAATTAATTCTTTTTCCCCAGGTTTCCCTGCCCGAAACTGTTCAATAGGAAATAGGATTATATTCTCTTTTTTTTCGTCAGATTTAATGTCGATCAAGCTTTCCAGTTTGATCTTTAACCTAACCTGAGCGATTGTTATTTGCTCAGATTAGGTTAGATTAAGAACTTAATCAGGAAGATTAAGCCACAAAGTTAAATATGATACACGTTAGGTTTAACCAGAACCATTGTCTTTGCCATCTTATAATACTCAGTTTCTATTCTATAAATATAAACGCCACTGCTTATTTCCAGACCGTTCTCATCTCTGCCATTCCAGATATGGGAATGAAATCCTGCTTCCTGGATACCATTGACCAGAGTGATGATCTTTTCACCTTTAAGGTTGTAGATCGATAAATCAGCCTGACAATCAAGGGGTAGATCGTATCTTATGGAAGTCTCAGGATTAAAAGGATTTGGATAATTATATAGCAAATTATATTGATCAGGTTTCGGAGGTGTATCACCACCACCTCCCTGGTCAGGAATATTGAGAGCAATAGGTCCAAAATTATCTGATTTTCCGCCAAAGCTTATACTTTCCAGCCAGTAGTAATAACAGATGCCATTATCCACATCATATTCATCCCGGTACGTATAATTGTGTATTTCTGTGGAAGAACCGGCTCCGGGAATAAGATTTATATTCAATTTCAAAGAGGAGCTATAATCTTCTTCCCAATTTCTGTAAATATTCCAGCCGGAATTTTGCATCTCACTGCAGGTGATCCATTGAATAACTGGGTTATCACCATTATAAATTGCCGTAAATGACGAAAGAGTGACCGGAAGAGGATCATCTACCAATAATTCATCAGCTCCTTCCTGCCAGCTTAAGATCGGATAGCTGTTATTAACTGTTCCCAATTGATCCATATCCCAAAAATCATCATTTCCAGTGTCATCACCAGGATTAGTTACGAAATCCCATGCTGTTGTCAAGCCCTCCGTATCTGTCTCTGTAAAAGTAAACACATTCTGCATTTCAACAGTAGTTTTCCCCGTTCCACCATAACTTGATCCTTGCGTTGAGGTCGTTGTGTTCCAGAAACAGTTTTGTATCGTGGATAAGTTAGAAAATCCTATCAAACCTCCCGGATAATCAGTTGAACTTACAGAACCAGTAGAAAAGCAATTAGTGACACTAATTGATGTGCATGTTCCTATCAATCCACCAGATTGATTAGTTCCATTGACTGAGCATGTCGAATAACAATTATTGATGGAAGTTCCGGTCGTGGAATTTCCGATCAATCCACCTGTTTGAGAATTTCCAGTTACTGATCCAGTAGTATAACAATTGCTTATCAGCGTTCCCATAGTGAATCCAGCCAGTCCTCCTATATTCTGCCAGTTATCAAAATCAACATTGGTTATTCCAATATTCTTGATTTCTCCACCATTAGTCCTACCTATAAAACCATTATTATTATCTACTCTGTCAATATAGAGCCCATCTATTATGTGCCCCTGTCCATCATAATATCCAGTGAATAATACTGTGTAATTACCAATAGGTGAATATCCTTCTCCACCATCCCAGCCTACTGTTGCAGAGGCATCAATATCTTCAGTCTGGATTAAGTAATCTCCCCAATAATCCGAATTTTCACTCAGATATTGCAGATCATTTAGGTCAGTTATATGCCAGGGATTCTCTTCCGAACCATCTCCTCCACTAAATGTTATCGGACGTCCACCTCCAAATGCATTATTAATTGAAGATATCTCCTCACTGGAACTCTTTTCCACGTTTTCATCAACAAAAGCACCCAGCATAACTAACATGCTCACAAACAACAAAACGAC
>JAVCCT010000376.1 GCA_030765325.1 Candidatus Stygibacter frigidus
CAAAAAGGGAAATTGCTTGATACCGTATCTCGTTGTAAAATTGGATATTATGAAATAGATAAATTTACTCCCAAAAGATAATTGCATATATTTCATACATCTACAGCAAGTCGGAAATATCAGTTAAGTATAAGCATTTTCCTCATGCTGAGAAGCATCCAGACCAAGCAATTCTTCTGCTTCCGATACTCTCACCAAGGTGATTTTGTTTATCAGCCAGAGCATAATATAAGTGAACAGGAAAGCATAAATGGCACCTATACAGCCAGCAGCAACCTGCTTGAAGAAGAAGCTGGAATTACCGAGCCATAAGCCATCCACAATATTACCATTCACAGCATGCGAGGCAAAAACACCCAGGAGTATGGTTCCGGTAAGTCCACCAACACCATGAACACCCCAAACATCAAGGGCATCATCCCATTTAAGTTTATTTTTAAGATCCACTGCCATATAGCACAAGGTACTGGAAATAATCCCAATTAATGCAGCAGCCCATACGGGGACAAAACCTGCTGCAGGAGTGATGGTGGCAAGACCAGCCACAGCTCCAGTCATGAGACCGATAAATTTTGGTTTACCTTCGCGCTTCCATTCAATAATCAGCCAGGTGACTGTGGCAAAAGAAGCTGCCACATCTGTGTTTAAAAATGCTAAGGCGGTTATATTATCAACTCTCAATTCACTTCCAGCATTAAATCCATACCATCCGAACCAGAGAAGTCCTGTTCCGATAGCCACCAGTGGGATACTGTTTGGTTTGGAAATACGCTCTTTCCTGGCACCCACAAAGAAAACTGACGCCAAGGCTGCAAAACCGGCAGTTATATGAACTACGATTCCACCAGCAAAATCCATTACACCCCATTGAGCAAGAATTCCACCACCCCAGATCATATGAGCAAAGGGGTAATAGACAAAAACCTGCCATAAAATGAGGAAGATCAGATAGGCTTTAAAGGAAACTCTTCCGGTGAAGGCACCTGTTATCAAAGCCGGTGTTATAATGGCAAACATCATCTGATAAGCAATAAATAAGTAAAGCGGAATATCTCCATTAGCAAAAGGTGTGAGAGAATTTATTCCTTTTAAAAACAGATGGTCAAAATTGCCAATTATTGCTCCATTTCCGCTGAAACATAGAGAATAACCAATCGAGTACCACATCATGGTCGTGATCCCCAGAGAAACAAAACTTTGGATCATTATACCCAAAATATTGCGCTTTGAAGCAAGACCCCCATAAAAAAATGCCAAACCTGGCGTCATCAACATCACCAGACTGGTTGCAACTAACATAAATCCTGTCGATCCAGTATCAAATCCAGACATTATGTCCTCCTTGTTATTCCCGCAGCACTGTTATGTCAGAGGGGAGTTTAAATTCTCTAACATAATCCAGACTACGAGTTATCCCCGGACAATTTGCGTACTTTGGCTCGCCGGAGAGATTGGACAAAAAAGTATGCATATAAATTTTTGGTCAATAAACTTTGCAAAAACAATTCAAATCGGTAAAAAATTTCTGGGCTAATAGACCAAATGCGATATTGAAGATTAATTAGATAAATAATCTGGCATCTATTTGTTTCTTAAAATAATATCAGGTTATAATACTGTTAAATTGAGATTTACAGGTTAATATTTCTTTAAATTATTCTATCCTCTGAAAGGGTTGGACTATATTAGCCTCGGTTTGTTATTTTTCAATAACTTAGCGGTTGGTTCTCGAAAGATGGACTAAAACGTTAAAATCAGGAACTAAATTTGGTACTTAAAAACATTTAGTTGTTTAATTGCAATAACTTGCAATTTCAGCTAAATTGACAAAAAACACCTGAAATACCTCTGTATAATGATATATGCGATTATATGATAAAATAATTTTTAGGACAAAGTGCGAAAATCAAGTTAGCACGTAGTGATATTAAAAATATGAGTACGTGCAAAGTTGTTCCGAGCTATGGACTAATTAAAGGCTAACATCTATTCTTTAATGGACTTATGGGGATTATATGATTTATAGGGCTTCTTATAAGGATTTCATTGGTTTTATTTTCCTTGACTTACATTCTTAGTCTCATATTTAGCAGTAAAGGAATAATTATGAAAAGTGTCGATAGATTAGATATGAACCGAAAATGGGCAATGCCTTCCTGGGTTCCCATGCTGATGCTGGTATCTGCTGTGTCAGGACTTTTGATCGGTCGCTGTGGTCATGCTGCCCGGGATAAATATATAGTGTTTTATAATATAGAGGTGCAGGAAGCAACGCAGGCAAATATAGACGTCACTTTTGAGGCATATAACCGCTCTAAAGTTGATTTTGAAGGTGAAGGTGTACTGATAAGAGCTTATGATGAAAATGGTGAGGAGATTGCGAGTAAAATAACCATAATTGATCTTAAATCGGGTGAAAAACAGCGCTATCTCAAAGTACTAACTAAATTAACCAAATTAATAAAAAACAAGGATGATGTGGCAAGCGTATCAGTAGAATTATATCATCCAAGTTTATTTAAATAGGATGTGAAAATGTTAGAAAACAGAAAGATATTATTAGCAGTCAGCGGAGGGATAGCAGCATATAAAGCGATAGAATTATGCAGTATGCTTAAGAAATCAAGAGCTGAAGTGAAGGTGATCTGCACAGAAAATGCCAGCCAATTTGTTAATCCCCTAAGCTTTGAGGTGATTTCTCAGAATAAAGTATATACCACATTGTGGGGAAATGATATTCCAATCCCACACATTGAACTTGCTGACTGGGCAAATATGATAGTGATAGCACCTGCTACAGCTAATGTGATAGCCAAAATTGCTCAAGGAATTGGAGATGATCTGCTTTCATCCACAATGCTTGCAGCTCATACTCCAGTGCTTATTATACCAGCCATGAATATTAATATGTATAATAATCCTGCTACCAGGGCAAATATAGCGATTTTACGTGAACGTGGGGTCTTCTTTATGGAACCTGAAGAAGGCTTGCTTGCCTGTGGTTATAAGGGTAAAGGTAGATATCCGCTTAATCAGGAAATACTTTACCATATTATGATCTATCTTCAACATGAACTTGCCTGGAAAGGAAAAAAAGTTCTGATCACAGCAGGAGCATGCAGGGAAGATATTGATCCCATGCGCTTTATTACTAATCACTCTACAGGGAAAATGGGGATAGCTCTTGCGCGTGCTGCTCATATAATGGGTGCAGAAGTAACCCTGATAGCTGCTCATGTGACAGAAGAAATTCCTGAATATTTTAAAACAATTAGAGCATTTAACGCTTATGAGATGCTGGCAGAATGCAAAAAAGAATTCCCTGGTTCTGAACTTTTGATAATGAATGCGGCTGTAAGTGATTACACACCAGCTGAATATCATAAAGAAAAGATCAAGAAAAATGAAGATCTTACTCTCAAGCTTGTTAGAACCCATGATGTACTGGCTAATCTTTCGAGAATAAAACAGCCCGGTCAGTTAATATGTGGATTTGCTGCAGAAAGCGAAAATATTATTGCCAATGGCAAAGCAAAATTGCAGGCAAAAAATCTTGATTACATTGTAGCAAATGATCTTGGGGTTGCTGGTTCAAATATCACATCCTGCACCTTTATCAAAAATGAAGATGAATTTGCTCTTATTGGACCTAAATTTCCTGTAGCTGTGCAAATCCTCGATTTCATTTCACCAGATATTATCCGAAATGAAAAATAATCAAGCAATAGTCATTACTGGTGCTAATGGTAATCTGGCATCGTATTTTAATCATCAGGCACTGGATAAGGGATATAATCTCATTTTATTTTATCATGATAATTTTGATAGAATCCAGTTGATCATAGATCAATATGCTTCTCGTATAAGAGTCATCAAAACAGATTTTGCCAGATCAAGGGATCTTAAATCGGCACTGGATCAAGTAATTGAGGAAACTGGCTGGCAGATTTCAGCCCTGTTTCATTGTTCAACTGCCAGAGCTAATGATTTTCAATCATTATCAGATAGTGATTCAGATATTTGGGAAAATATTGTTGATGTAAATTTAAAAGGCACATTCAGAATATTGCAGGCAGTTATCCCCCATTTCCGCAAACAGAATTACGGAAAAATCGTGCTTCTGGGAAGCAATGTCACCCGAATAGGACTCCCACGAGGTTCTGCCTATAGCGCATCAAAAGCAGCGATTGCTAATATCAGCCGTAGCCTTGCTGCTGAAGAAGGTAAATATAATATTTTTATCAATACGATTTCTCCTGGTCCCATTAAGATAGATGACAGCCATTTTTCAGAGAGTTATCGTAAATTCAGAGAAGAGTATTACCTGGAAAAGGTTAAAGAAATACCTTTGAAAAGAAGTGCCTCATTCGAAGATGTATGTGGTCTTGCCTGGTTTCTGATATCTGAAAATAACCGGTATATAACCGGTGAAGAATTTTTTGTTACTGGAGGTAAACTTTAAAAAGCTGCTGTTACTTCTAATAATATTACTTACGGTAATTAATGCTTATTCAGCTGAAGATAAAGCGTATGCTTTCTATCCCTTTGGTGCCTATTCAGATGAAACAAGTGCATTCGTTGGTGCTTATGCCATTTATACCTATAAACCAGAAAATTTGCCTGAAAATTATCAACCCGCATCTTTTGAATTAAATTTGATTTTGAGCTTTAAAAAGCAGATCAGTACTCTGATCCGTAATAGAATTTATCTGGCAAATGGAAAATATTCCATTGGGATACCCTTGAGATATTATCGCTGGCCAACTACATTTTATGGAATAGGTAATCAATCAGAACCTGATACAAAAGAAAATTTCACTCGTGAGTATTACGAATTTAATCCCTATATTGATTATCATTTAAATAAAATTACAACTGTTTCCACCATAATTAATTATGAGCAAAGCAAGATTATTGATAGTGAAATTGATAATCCTCTGCTCAATCAAGAAATTCCGGGTTATCAGAAATATCTGATCACAGGGATTGGTTTTGGCATTGAGCGTGAAACCACTGATAATAGCTATTTTCCTACTACAGGCAGCAAACTTTCTTTTCAGATAAATATTTATAACCATTTCCTTGGTAGCGATTATGATTTCAGGAAATCGACTTTTGATTATCGCAGATATAGATCAATTTCAAAATCTCAAACCCTGGCGGGGCAATTCCTGCTCAAATCAGTCAAGGGAGATATCCCTTTTCAGAAGTATCCCGATATGGGTAATGATATGAGAGGATTTGAAGATCATAAATACATAAATGATCATTTTTTTCTGTTGAGGATGGAAGACCGTATTTTCCCCTGGGATGAAAATATATTGCAGCGCTTGGGGTTTGTTGCTTTTATGGAAACTGGGCAAACTATGCCCTCATTTTCTGAGATCATGTTTAAAAACCAAAAAATCAGTGCTGGTTTCGGCTTTAGATTTATCCTGCTTCCTGAGCAGATGCTCACATTGAGAGCAGATTTCGCTTTCAGCAAAAATGGTTTTGAAATGGAAATAATCTCATTTGAGGCTTTCTAATGAAAAATATTATTCTTATTGTTATTTTATTTATTAGTCTGTATTGCTATGCAGGTTTTGGAGCGGGGGAAGAATTGAATTTTTCCATCAGCAATGGTATCATTACCGCTGGAAGTGTTAATATGCTGGTTGAAAAAAGTGTTAATCAAGATTCTATCCCCATGTTTAAAGTTACTTCAAAAGCAAAAACAACATCTTTTTTTGATAGACTATATAAAGTCAGGGATTTGATTGAGATAGAATTTTCTCAATCCGATTTTCAAACTTTTCGTTATCATAAAAAGTTACGTGAAGGGCGTTATAGACAGAATAGGATCAATCTATATTATCCCAATCTTGGATATGCTAATTATCTTAGAAAAGATAAGAAAGCCAAAGAATGGTCTGATATAAGATATGATATACCAGTCCCTTCACACGATATTTTTACTACTTTCTTCAAAGTTCGGAATCAGGAATTTGCTGTAGGTGATACTATCTCCGCAACTGTTTCTGAAGATGCTAAAACAACTACGGTGAATATTTTGATAAAAAGTATTAAGAAAATCGATACTATCTTTGGTGACGTTGATTGTTATGAACTCGAACCTCAACTACGCGGTACAGATTCTATCTTCAAGCAGAGTGGTGACATCTTTATTTATCTTACGGCTGATGATGATAAGATCCCTGTATTACTTGAAAGCGAAGTGATATTTGGCAGTTTTAGAGCAACCCTGAAAAGTTATAAACCTGCTGAAAAAACCCAGCCTTGATAGCAAGAAGCTTTAACAATATTTCTTTATAGTTCTCGCAATATCTTTATTCTTCCACAGGGAATTCAATTATCATACCAACCACATAGCGCATGATCAATGCTGAGTCATATGCATCTATATCAGTATCACCGCTTACATCTGCTTTTTGCAATCGTTCTTCTTCCCAGGGCAGGGGATCAATTTCGGGTAATGGATCAATTCCCACAAAATACTGTAATATGAGAGATGCATCAAAAGCTGCCACTTCATTGTCATCGTCTATATCCCCATACATGAATTCACCTTCTGAGCTGAATACCTCATAGATCACATCCAGCAGTTCTTCATTGTGATCTCCATTAAATTCCCAGAACATTGCGCCACCCAAATCCATATCAAGGACATAATCGGCTTTGCAGGCAGTTGATAAAGTGTCGCAGTAAGTAATCATTACCTGCGAAGAGGCATTATACAGCCATGATATCTGAGCTTCTTCATCCCAGTAATTTTCGTAACCATTCACACCAATGTAATTTGCCTGCAGGTCATAGTAATCATATACACCATTTTCCCAAGTTCCAAACCAGGGACAGTTTGTCCACTGCTGATATAAGCCGTTATTTGCGTTTGTCACTCCAGCAAATCCTCGACCATAAAATGGAAAACCCACCTGAAGTTTACCACTTTCAATACCCGCTGCCAGATAAGATTGTACTGCAGCATCAGTATTATATCCGCTATGATAAGGCTCAGATAGAGGATCATCTTCCTGGGAGAATAAAGCAGATAAATGACCTGTTCCCGCATCAGCATCACCTTGCCAGGGACCATGAAAATCATAAGTCATGATATTGAACCAGTCAAGATATGGTTCCATCCCAGCCAGATCATGATTGGCTATCTTTTCTGGTCCTGCAGGTGTTGCTACTGTCAATAAATAATCTCCAGCAGCATCAAGTTGATTTCGCAGTTCTGCCAGCAGTAATACAAAATTTTCTGGGTCATCAGGACTGTAATAATTAGTTTCCAATCCCCCACTCACTGGATATTCCCAATCAATATCTACTCCGTCAAAATCATACTCTTGAATAAAATCAACACATGATGCTGCAAAGTTCTGCCGTGATTCCTCTGTAGCAGCAACCAGTGAGAAGTAGGTTGACCATGTCCAGCCACCTACAGAAATCAGTGTTTTCAACTCAGGATAATTAGTTTTGAGTATCTGCAATTGATGGAATGAGCCACGTAATGACCCGGGTTCCCAACTATCACCAGG
>JAVCCT010000272.1 GCA_030765325.1 Candidatus Stygibacter frigidus
GCAGTTACAGCTATTATCGGGATATGTTTAGTATCTTCTGATTTTTTTAGTATGCCCAATAATTCAATCCCGCTCATCCTGGGCAGATTAATATCCAGCAGGATCAGATCGGGTATTTGTGACACCGCTATTTTGAGACCGGTAATTCCATCAATCGCCTTGATTATGCGATACTTTTTTGGTATTATCGCCATCATAGTTAACATATTATCAGCATTATCTTCAATTATCAAGATGCGCTTTTGTTCCGATATTAACTTATCACTCGTATTAAGTTCACTTACTTTATATACTTTATTCTCTGCTTTGTCTTTTTTCAACATCAGATTGATCTTATATTTCAAGCTGTTAAGATCAACGTCTCCTTTTTGCACTAACTGCTGAACATTATTTGAACTTAGCCTTGCCAGATCAGATTTGTCAAGATCTCTCGCTGTCAGTATCAATACAGGAAGAGTTCTGGTTTTATCCTGGCTCCGAATATTTTCCAATACTTCAAAACCATCCATTTCCGGCATCATCAGGTCAAGTATTATCCCATCTGGTATCTTATGCTTCACAAATTCCAGAGCTTCAACCCCGTTATGCGCTACTGAAACCTGGTAACCCATTTTATGAAGCACCATTTTCATCTGGATCACAGCAGATTCATTATCTTCTACTAATAATAACCACCCTTTACTTGATGGGTTACTCACTTCTTTCTCATATCTGCTATATTCTTTTCTTAAAATTACAGGATCAATATCTTCGATACCTTTCCATTGCAAAGGCAATAATACTCTAAAAGTGCTTCCTTTACCAGGTTCACTCATGACCTCAATATCTCCATGCAATAATTTTATCAGCTTCCCTGCTATTGCCAGGCCAAGACCCGTCCCCTCATATTGTCTCGAAGTTGACCCATCTAACTGCCGAAACTCTTCAAATATATGGGGCAGTTTATCTCTTTCAATACCAATTCCGGTATCTTCAATCACGATCTGGAGATAATCTCCTTCTACTTTAGCAGAAATCTTTACAAATCCTTTCTCTGTGAATTTTACTGCATTTCCAACAAGATTCTGAATTATCTGATGCAGTCTAATTTCATCTGTGATCAGAACAGGTGATTTTTCCGGTAATTCAAGTTTTATCCCAATTCCCTTTTTATCCGCCAGAGGCTTCATTATATCATGAATATTTTCTAATACCGAGGTAATATAAAGCTGGTTCGGATTAAGCTCTATTTTGCCTGCTTCTATTTTGGAGAAATCAAGTATATCATTGATCAAATGCAATAATCTTCTGCCATTACGCTCTATTATCTGTAAATATTCCAGCTCTTCTTTATCTAATTTTTCCTGACTGCGCTCGTATAATATCTCTGAAAGCGCCAGCACTGAATTCAAAGGAGTGCGTAATTCATGACTCATATTAGATAGGAACTCGCTCTTCAGCTTAGTACCTTCCAAAATCTGTTCTTTTTGCTTCTCTAATTCTATATTCTGTTCCTGCAATTCAGAGGAACTCTGCTGCAATTCTTCTGCCTGCTGATGTAATTCTTCTGCCTGAGATTGGAGCTCCTCTGCCTGGGCTTGTAATTTATCATTGCTCTGTTTCAAAGTATATGCCAGTACCCGCGTTTTCTCTGTGTGTAATATATTGGAATATGTTCGGTTTATTGCATTCCAGGATATGTTAAGTGAATCAGTGAACTCATCACTATATTCATATATGCTTGCCAGCGATATTACTGCCACTACTTCTTCTCCAGAAAGTATGGGAATCGTTATTATCTCCCTGGGTTTCAATTCGCCTGATATTGCGATATAGGCAAATTTAGTGTCAACGGGTATTTCTTTAAAATGATATATCCGCTTCGCTGCAAGGGCTGTCCCTAATTCTCCTGCCTCATCTGTGATTCCAAATGATTGCTTCAATATTTGGTTTCCTCCTATTGAATGCAAATGCTCAAATTTATTGCCCTCTTCATTTAAAATATAGAATGCTCCTATTACGGAATGGCTCAATCCCATCAATTCCGTTAACAACTTCGAAGCGAAATCTTTCTGGATGGGATTTCCAATCAAGACATTAGAAATTTTATCTATCCCTTCTCGAATTCGTACCTGAAAATCAATAGATTCTGCCATTACGTTCACAGATTTTGCCAGCGCTCCCATCTCATCTCGTTTCCTTATCTGATTTCTTGCCCCATATTCACCATACTCTATCTGTTTTGCCATATTCTTTAGCTCAACAATAGGTCTGGTTATTGCCTTGCTGATCATTATACTCACCACCACGATCACAAAACAGATAATCAAAACAAGTAAGAGAAATTCCTTCAGAAATTTATTTGCCGGCTCCATTACTTCTTTGAGATCCTGTTTGCACACAAATCCCCAGCCCGTCTCTGGTATATAAGTATAGGCTGCCAATACTCTTTCACCTCGATAATCTTCGACCTCTATTACACCAAATTCTCCATTTGCTGCCCGAACAGCTGGTTCGGCAATTATCTTCAATCTCAATGGTGCATTATCATACCAGCGCAACTTGTTTAATGCCAGCATATTATGATTTACTATCAAAGTCTCTCCGGAATTCCCCAAGCCTGTTCGCAGCTGCAAGAGATTATAAAGAGAATAATCAAGATTTACTCGCGCAGCAAGAACACCAACTATATGCTCTCCACCATGTTTACGGCAAAATATGGGTATGGAAAATCCCAACGCATTTCCCTCAATATCACTGGAATAATAGATGTCTTTTAAAAATAGCTCTCTGGTTTTTATAGGAACTGTAAAGAATTCGTCATCTGATTTATCGAGCCCTTCCCGATACTGCTTAGTGGAAATAATGATTTTGCCCGTTGCTGGATCCATCACAAATATTTCATTATAATCAGGGAAATTCTTACGGTAGTTTTGTAAAATATCTCGCACCCTGTTAATTAATCCTGCTTCCACATTTGCTGGTTCACTGCAATCTGAAAGATTCTCAAGGTCTGTCAAATCAAAATCACGGGAAGTAACTTCCAAATCACCTTTGCGCTCTGCAATCCAGTTCTTTAGCCGATCCACTTTTAAATCGCGTATGGCTTCCAGTTTTTTATAATTCATCCGTTTTAATTCATCTACCTGCTCTATATACAGATATATTGCAGTAAAAAACATAGGAATGATTGCTATCAACAGAAACCAGAACATTATTCTGTTTTTTGTTTTTCTAAAAAAACCTTCTCGATTTTTTGCCATTTTTTATTTCCTTAATACTTCTTTTTATAGATCTTGCTGATAGGTGCCACCTGCTTTAATCCTCTATTATGTTGTTTCCCCACCTGCTCTACCTCTCCTAACATCAGATATCCTCCAATGTTTAGGGAATCATATAACCTCTGCTCAATTTTCTCCTGATAAACAACATTATAATAGATCATCAAATTTCGACACAGTACTAAATCAAAATTACCATAAATACTCTCCGCCGGGAAGATATTATTCTCACTCAATTGATCGTGAAACGAAAAACTTACCATTTCCCTGATCCGATCTGCGATCACATATTTATCATCTTTTTCGGTAAAATACTTCTGTAAAAGACCATATTTCACTTCCTGAACCAAATCTTTGTGATACACTCCCTCACTCGCTTTTGATAATGCTTTCCTGTCAATATCAGTTGCAAAGATCACCGTATCAAGTGTATCTTTGCCCAGATGATCTGCCACCAGTATTGCCAGTGTATATGCCTCTTCTCCTGTCGCGCAACCTGCTGACCAGATCCGTAATGGATCTTTATCCTCAAGTTTCTTGATGATCATAAATCCAAGTATTTTATTGATGATCTCAAAATCAAGCGGATTGCGAAAAAAATGACTAACCTTTATCGTTACCACCTGCAATAATGGCTCTAATTCTTCTTTATGGGTTAATAAATATTGATAATAACTCTCCAGATCTTTACTGCCCGTGGCAGCATATCGCATTTTTATCCGACGAGAAAACATACTGTATGAACAGCCAGAAAAGTCATATTTCCCCTTTTTGAGCATTAAATCTAATATCTGGCTAATTATCATATCCATATACACTCCAATCTCGGCTTTCCCCTGCATAATTAACTACATCTGCCCCAAATACTGTCAAGTAAAGAATTTAAATTAGCATTCACCCGGAATTAATTTATAACTTGTCTTTGATAATTGTGTGGTGCATTAGCCGTCACCATCCGGGAGTCAACTTAACTTTATAAAAGCCCCCCATCTAAAACCTTCTGGATGGTCAAAGACCTCCGGAATGGTTGACCGTTTTAAACAAATACTATCTCCATAATCCCCAATTATTTATACCTGTTAGTATTGATAAAAACAAGCAAATACCTAAAGAATTGAAAGTTAATCACAAGTTCCTTATAATCACATCATTATGGTATATAAAAAAAAGCCAGAATCGCTTCCGACTTCATATTGATGGTGTCCCCGACGCGATTCGAACGCACGGCCTTTTGATCCGGAGTCAAACGCTCTATCCAACTGAGCTACGGGGACACTTACTATTATCTCTCAATTCACAATTTCTGCTCTTAAACTATGTCAAATCTGAAGCCTGCCAATAATTATTCAAGCTTTTTTTATAATCATCAATTTAGCAAGCACTATATATTATATACTTTCCACCTAATCAATTTTGTATTTTATCTGCTAATTAAGGTAATTAAATTTGAGGAAAAAGGGGTAATTATTTTCTGGGATGATAAAGTCTGTGCTCTTTTATTATAAATTTCTTATCTATATTAGAATATATCTGGGTGGTATTAATACTCACGTGACCCAATAGAATCTGCACGATTCTAAGATTTGCACCTGCTTCCACCAGATGCGTGGCAAATGAATGCCGGATGGTGTGTGGACTTACTCTTTTGCTAATACCAGCAGCTAAAGCGAGTTTATCAATTATCTTCCAGGCACCCATTCGCGAAAGCGGTTTGCCAAACCGATTCAGGAAAAGAGTATCATCCTGCTGCCATTTCAATAATGCCGGTCGGTAATCCTGCCAGTATTTTTTCACAAAAGCAAGTGATTTCCCGGCAACAGGTACCACTCTCTGCTTGCGACCTTTGCCAAATACTCTCACTACTTCCTCTTCCCAGTAGATGTCATGAGTGGTGAGATTGATCGTTTCCGATATCCTCAATCCGCTGGCATACATTAATTCCAGCATTGCTTTGCTGCGCCAGTGCAAAGGAGTATCCAGCGGTATGGCATCCAGCAGCTTCAGCATTTCTCTAAGTGATAATACATCCGGGATCTTATGATCATACTTGATTGCCGGTATATCGGTGAGATTGAGCTTAAGTGGGACATCTTCTTCCATCAAAAATGTTAGCAGTGATTTTAGGGATGAGCGTTTGCGAGCCACCGTACTGGCTTCCATACCAATTTCCTGCAGCGATGCCAGATAGCCAATCACTTCTTTGGAAGTAGTATCTTCCAGTTTGCAATCGATGTAATTGATAAATTCCTGACAATCCTGGAAATAGGAATAAACAGTATTTTCGGCTAACCCCTGCTCAGCTTCGAGATAAAAGCGGAAGTTATTTAACCAGGCTCTGTTATGATGCCTGAAATGAGTATCATTTCGATTCATCTTCCTCTTCGATCACTTCAAAATCTGCATCTTCTATATTGTCCTTCTTCGCTTTATCAACCTTTTTGCTACTACTTCTGAAAGCAATATATAAAATGATCGGAATGGTGATATACCAATATCTGATACCTGCTACGAACAAAAAACTGGCAAATCTTAGTATAAGCGACATGATAATAATAATTACCAGCCAGAAAATCAATGTGTTCATTTTCATATTAGTACCTTCCTTTATTAATTGCATTAAATTCATTTCTAAATTTGGGAGCAAAGATAGATTGTGGGTTCTCTTTCAGGAAATCTGTGATATATTCCCGCTTCAGACTGTCTGAGCTGGTATGCTGCATAAGCTGAAGATCAGCATATTCACCTAAAAAGGGATTCTCAAATTCCTTTTGCCACCATGAGATTGCTTCTGCATTATCCAAATCCTCTTCCCATTCAGCAGCCAGAAGCTGGATTTCATCATCTCCAGAAAGATCATAAATATCAGTGAGAATATCCAGTGCTTCAAGATTTTTGTATAAACCCCGCAAGCGCCAGGCTTCAAAAAGCTGTTCATGATATTCCTTAGGCAGGCTGGAAGTTATCTGAGTGAGATACAGAGCTTGAGAAGTTAATTTACTGTCCGGTAGATTAATGATTAGTTCTCCCAGCAGACTATCTGCCAGGGCATCCTGCTGCATTAATGCTATCTGCCAGGTGTAATAAACGCTTTTTTTATAAATATCCGTCCCAGATTCTTCATCAGCAAGCACTTTTGCCAGCTGCTTTCCTGCTGTCTCCAGATCACCGGATTTGATGCGGTAGTCTATCACTCTAAATTCTATTTCCTTGCGCTGCATATCATTAAGAGCATATTCCGCTGCTTCATTGAGGTAATCTATCACCTGTTTTGGGGATTTATCTAATCTGATTGCCAAATCTGACAACAGCAAACGTGATAACTTGGATGACTGAGTTCGATAGCGATACTTTCCAGTCTGCAATTTCTTATTATTATAAACCAGCATCAGTTCGTCTTCCGCCAGTTGATATTTATGCTGTCTGATATAGATCTGGGCAATGGATATCTGAGCATCCGCCTTAAGATCAGGCTCGTCAACTCTGGTCTCATATTGCTTAAATGCCTTAAGAGCCACATCGTAATTACCCATCTTATCCAGTTCTTCAGCAAAATTGAGCAGCTTATTCTCATCCAGCAACTGATACTGCTCCAGTGCCAGGTCAAAATCTTTCACATAAGCCAGACATAAGGCATAAGCCTCTATCACTTCCATATTATCAGAGTTTTCGCGGAATTGTTTCACGGTTTTTATCACATCTTTATCGCGATTCAACATTCCTTCCAGATTGTTCATCACATAATGCAGATATTGCTTATTACGCTCCAGATGCTTAAGATATTCATTGGCAGCCAGATTATTTTCAGATTGACTTTGATAAGAGCGCGCCAGATCAAGCGTAAATAAATAATCGTCTTTAGTTACTTTTCTGGCTTCTTCCAGAACTTGAGATGACTTCTCATATTGTCCGCTGCCACTATATATCCGAGACATATCCTGATAGACATTCACGTTGTTCTTGTTATCTGCCATATATTTATCGCCCAGCTTGAAGGCTTCCTTTGTTTCTCCATTTCGGATCAGTAAAGGAATCTTTATCCTGAGATAATTATAAGCAGGAATGATAGCTTTCTTTTCTTCCAGTATCTTATTTGTTTCTTCATATTTTGAGACGCGCATCAGATTATTAAGCAGATCCTCCACGATCTCCCAGTCATCAGGATATTTGTCCATTAGTTCACGATAGATGGTATTTGCCTGTTCAAATTTACGTCTGGAAGCATACCTTTCCGCCTGCTTGGTCATGATCGTTTTTTCATCATAAGCATCTTGCTGCTTATCAGCATTTGCTCTTGAGATTGTTTGAACCTGCTGTCCCCAAAGAGTACTTGCGATAACAAGGATGAGTATTAATCCTATATTTTTCATTCTTCTCCTGAATGCTTTTATTAAAGCCATCTTTACTCGCTATTTAATCTTTTTAGATATTCTCTGATCAATTCCTGATATTCCTGAGGATAATTCTGGTAATTTTCTTCCAGAAGTGCCTTTTGACGCAGTTTATCAAATTTAAGCTGAATCTCTTCAGGCGTATCCCATTCCAGGAAGTCACTTGTTTCTGCTTTTCGTTTTTTGCTGAAATCACGTTTATGAATAGATTTCTGGGCATCTAAAAGTCTTGATAATATCCGCTCCTGGGTATCAATCATATCCTGATCAATCTTTCCCCGTTTCAAGTTGCGTGAGATACCTTCCAGATCTTCTATCATTTTATTGATGGAGCTCGCCTGCTTCTGGGCTTCTGGATTGTTCTGCAATGTCCTTTTCAGATTTTCTGCCAGCCGTCCTTCTTCTTCTGCCAGTCTTTGCATATCCTGCAGCATCTGCTGACTGGGTCTGCCATTCTGCATCATCTGCTGATATATCTGCTGCGTGAGCATATTCATCATCATCTGCTGTTCACTCATCTGCATCATTTGCTGCATAAGCGACTGCATTCCACCACTACCACCACCCTGCTGCATGTTTTGACTGCTCTGCATCAGATCATAGATCATCATGTTTATACCCTTTTGGATATCCTCAAGATATTGTGCCACATTACTGCTTTTGGCATCATTGATATATTGAAAAAGCTCGCGATATTCTGCCATGGTATAATTTACATCATAGACGAATTTTGGTCCCAGCGCCAGCACAATCATGGGCACCGCATATAGTTTCTGCAATGCCAGATTTATCCCTTCATGCTCAGCGATCAGATCAGGCAGAATCTTGAATGGGTCACGGGCAAAATGATCTCTAATATCCTGATGCCCTCTGCTCATAAATATAAAACTGCGTATTGCCTCATCAAGCGCTTCACCAATCTCCATTGATCCGCTCATGCTCATCATGGAGCTCATATTCTCAAGTTGTGAACGCAGCCTTTGCATTTTGCTTTTGGCACTCTGCTGAGATTGCTGAGCCTGGCTCATTTCCTGATCCTGCAATTGCTGACTGGCGCTATCTATATCACTGCTCAAGCTATCCATCATGCCGCTTTCCATTAATTCCTGCATCTGCTGGCTTACTTCACCATCCTTTTGCGGATCAAGCAGGCTCATTGCCTCTTCCATCTGCTTCTGCAGTTCTGCCAGCTTATCCTGCTGCTGCTGCTGCTCTTCTGCCAGTTTTTCACTGCTTTCCGTACCCTCTGAGGTTCTGTCATTAAGATCAGACTGCATCTTTTCCATTTCTTCTGCCAGTTCCAGGGCTTTCTGCATAGTCTGTTCTTTCTTTATATCTTCCAAAAGCTGCAAGGTCTGGTCAATCTGCTGAGAGAAATCTTCCATGGAGAACTTCATGTTTTCCATAGCTTTCTGCATGATTTCAGGGTCCATATTTTCCATGGCTTTCTGCATATCTTCCATTGCCTGTTTCATATCATCACTGGAAATCTCTTCCATCAATTCCTGAATACGCTGCATCTTTTCCAGTGTCTCCTGAGAAAGTGCCTGATTGTTCTGCATTTTATCTACTAAATCCTGATAGCTCTCTGCCATGTTTTCCACATTCTCAGAAAGCTCTTCCTGCTTCTGCATCAGGTTTTCCAGGTCTTTTTTATCTTCCCAGTCGTATTCTTCTTTCTTCATCAATTCCCGGCGTTTCTCTTCAAAATCCTTCTGTAATAATTCACTATCTTCGGAGAACTTTTCAAGGAGATTAGATTTCGCTTCTTCTTCGTATTCTATTTCCTGATATATCTCAGAAATGGAAGGAAACCTTGCCACATAGCGCTCGCTGCGAGATGTTTGTCCCCAGGGAGTATTATCTGTGATCTCAATCCAGTAGTTCAAACGGTCTCCCGGGATCAACCAGATATCATTAAGATTAAAAATATAATTCAGCTCCAGAGTAGTACCCGAAATTTCTTTCTGTACCACCAGGCTATCTTCGGCTTCATTATTGATAAAATATTTCAGTTTCAGGTTTTGCAGACCATA
>JAVCCT010000142.1 GCA_030765325.1 Candidatus Stygibacter frigidus
GAAATTAATGACTTCAAAGCTCTGATGCCCGAAGTGCCGGTGATTGCCAGTGTGTTTGCCACTAAAGCAGAAGATTTTGAGGAACTGGCGCGGCATGTGAATGATTCTAAAGCAGATTTTATAGAGCTTAATCTGAGCTGTCCTAATGTAATGGATGAATTTGGAATGCCCCTGGCGGGTTCTATAGATATGGTGAAAGATATAACCTCGAAAGTAAAAAATATCAGTAAAATTCCTATGATAACTAAACTCTCTCCTAATGTGAGTGGGCTTACGGATATTGCATTGGCGGCGCAGGATGCGGGAGCTGATGCACTTTGCATGATCAATACACTGGGTCCTGGCATGCTGATAGACATAGATATGGTGAAGCCTGTGCTGAGCAATCGCACTGGAGGATTATCTGGCGCTTGCGTGAAGCCCATAGCGCTGAGGGCAGTATATGAAGCATATTCGAGAGTGAAAATACCCATAATTGGCACCGGTGGAGTGGAAAGCGGCAATGATGCTGTGGAGATGCTGATGAGCGGAGCAGCGCTGGTGGGAGTGGGGAGTGCAGTTTATCAGGGTGGTATAGCAATATTTGAAAAGATCAATCAGGGAATAAGGGATTATATGGCAAAATATAATTATGTAAATATTGCTCAGATACCAAGACTGGAGAAGCTTAATGAGCAGGCGTAATACCATAGCAATAGCAGAGATCGTGGAAGAGAGTGCCACATTACGGACATTTTACTTTGAGCACGAACTGAAAGCGAGTCCTGGTCAATTTATCATGCTGACTGATTTTGAGCTGGGCGAGAAACCATTTTCGATTTCAGAGTGTAAATCCGGGCGATTTGGAGTAACTATCAAAAAGCTGGGTAAATTCACCAGTAATTTGTGGGATAAGAAGGCAGGAGATTTACTTTCATTTAGAGGAGCTTATGGCTCTTCTTTTTCGTTAAAGGGCAAGAACTGTCTTTTGGTAGGAGGCGGATATGCCACGCCACCCTTATATTTTCTGAGCCGCGAGCTAATGCGCCAGGGAGCAGGCATCACATTGGTGAATGGAGCGCGCACCAAAGAAGATCTGGTATTTTGCGAGCGATTTGAAGAATTACAGTTAATATATAAAAGGATCACAGATGCGGGTTGCTTTGGGCGAGCCGGCACAAGCGTAGATATTGCCAGGGAACTATTGGAAAAGAATGATTATGATATGGTATATGTTTCCGGTCCGGAACTGATGATGAAGGCGATGCGTGACCTGCTGACAGAATATCATAACCTTGAATATGAATTTCTGTTTGAGAGATATATGAAATGTGCCATAGGCATTTGTGGAAATTGCACTATCGACCCTTTGGGAATCAGGCTGTGTGTGGAGGGTCCGGTATTAGCAAGAGATAAGGTGGAGCAATTAACAGAGTTTGGAAAATATCACCGCAATGCTGCGGGAACAAAGGAATATTTTAAAGCAAAATGAAAAAGATCAAGCTATTATTACAAAACGTAAAGATTGGAGAAAGCAGTAAAGATATCATCATTGAGGACGGCAAGATAACCAGCATTGGTGAAAAATCAAAAGATGCAACCGAAGTGATAGATTGTGCCAATCTGTGGGTATTTCCCGGGATCATTGACCCTCATGTGCATTTGAGGGATATGGAGCTGGCATATAAGGAAGACTGGAAGAGTGGCAGCAATGCAGCTATTCGCGGAGGAGTGACTGGTGTGTTTGATATGCCTAATACCAAACCGCCCACCACAAATCAGAAAAACCTGGACTTTAAGCGCAAAGCAGCAGAGAAAGCCAGCATTAATAAATGGTTTTATCTGGGAGCTACTAATACAAATTATAAGCAATTGAGAAAGATGCTGGAAGAGAATCCGGAAGATGTGATCGGGATCAAAGTGTTCCTTTCTGCCTCCAGCAGTAATGAGATATTGAGCAATGTGAAAGCATTACGCAAAGTATTTGAACTGGGTGGAGAATTTAATAAGGTGATCACTATTCATGATGAACTGGAAAAATTCATTGCCCCGAAATACAAATTTGCTCAGAAAATAGAGAATCATAATATATTCCGTAATCGTAATGCAGCTATCACGGGACTGGACATCTGCCTTGATCTATCAGCTTCAATTGGCAATAATATAAATATAGCTCATGTGACCATTAAAGAAGAAGTGGATATGATCCGTAAAGCCAAAGCAGAAGGGGTTCCGGTATATTGTGAAGTATCACCTCATCATCTGCTGCTAAATGAGCAGGTGTGTCCGCAGATGGGCAATATTGCCAAAGTGAATCCTCCCCTGCGCACTCCAGAAGATAATGTGGCATTATGGGAAGGAATAAATAATTATACCATAGATATGATTGGCAGTGATCATGCTCCGCACACGATGAAAGAAAAGCGCAAGGCATATTCCACAGCACCCTCAGGATTTCCGGGACTTGATACCACGCTTAGACTGATGCTGACCTGCGTTAATCAGGGTAGATTAACCAAAGAGCGGTTAATTGATCTGATGAGCACTAAGATAGCTCATGTCTTTGGACTGGAGGATTATGGTAAGATCATAGAAGGAAATACCGCAAATCTGACAATTATTGATCCAGAGCTGGAAGGCATAATACGGGGAAGACGTAACCGCAGTAGAGCAAAATATACTCCATTTGAAGAATTCAAATATAAGGGGATCCCTGTATATACCATAGTAAATGGAAAAATTAATGAAGTAAACAGGTAGGAGATTAAATGAAAAGAGAAGAGTTCATTGAGAAATTATTTGAAATAGGAGCAGTGAAGTTTGGCAAATTTACGCTCAAGAGCGGAAAGGTGTCGCCATTTTATTTTGATTTGCGAGATATGATATCCTATCCGGAGCTATTAGACGGGATTGTGGAATTATTAGTGGAAAAGATAAGGGGTCTTGAATTTGACGTGCTTACGGGCATTCCTTATACTGCCCTGCCAATCGCATCACTGGTGGCTGACCGGATAAAGAAACCTTTGATCTATATGCGAAAAGAAGAAAAAGCCTATGGCACCGGGAATAATGTGATCGGGAAATATCAGCCCGGGGCAGTGTGTCTGGTGATAGATGACCTGATAACTACCGGAGAAAGCAAGATAGAAACTGCTGAACGACTGGAAGCTGAAGGCGTGAAAGTGAAAGACATGGTGGTGGTGATCGACCGCAGTAATAATGGCAATGAGATATTAGGCAGATCAGGATATGATCTGCACAGCTTGATCACCCTTGATGAGATATTGGCAATACTTACTAAAGGCAAATATATTGATGATGCTATGGCTCTCAAAGTGAAAGATTTCACCAATGGACTGGCAGAAGATAAAACTGAAATTAAAGCAGAAAATCTGAATCCGCTCACAATTAAATTGCAAGAGACTATGAAGCGCAAGCAAAGTAATCTGATCCTCTCTCTGGACGTGACCAATCAGAAGGACTTCTTTGAAATATTGGATAAAACCGCATTTGAGATCGTGATGCTGAAAACTCATGCTGATATACTGGAAGATTATGATCAAAGCTTTGTTCCCAAACTTAAGGAATATGCCAGAAAGTATGATTTCCATATATTTGAAGACCGCAAGTTTGCTGATATTGGCAATACTGTGCGGATGCAGTATCGATCTGGAATATATAAAATAGCTGAATGGGCAGAATTTGTGACTGTGCATCTGGTAGCCGGAGCAGCAATACTGGATGGACTTTTTGGTGGAATAGAAGGCAGGAGCAGTTTTCTGCTGGCAAGGATGTCATCAAAGGATAATCTGATCAATGAAGCCTATACACGTAAGGTGCTGGAAGCCGGGAGAAAGAATCCTGAAGTGGTATCCGGCTTTATCGGGCATGGCAAGGATAAGACGGATATTCAGAGATTCAAAGCAAAATTCCCCGCTGGAATGATGCTGCTGATGCCTGGGGTGAAGCTGGAAAGCGGAACTGATAACCTGGGACAGCAATACCTCACCGTGGAAGAAGCCATAGCAGGTGGAGCAGATTGCATAATCGTGGGAAGAGGAATTATTAAATCAGAAGACCAGGGTGCTACAGCAAAGATCTATAGAGAAAGAGCCTGGAAAGCCTATATTTATAGAATAAATTAAGGGGAGACTGAATGAACAATCTGATTTCTATGCGAGATTTGAGTAAAGCAGAAATACTGCAAATCGTGGAAGTTGCAGAAAAGATTGAAAGCGGAAAGCTCAAGGTGAATATTCCCGATAAAGTTGCGGCACTGCTCTTTTTTGAGCCATCTACCCGAACACTTTTTTCATTTGATACAGCAGTGAAACGACTGGGTGGAAAGACTCTGATCATGACGGGAACAGGCAATACCTCCGTGAAAAAGGGCGAGACATTTGCTGACACATTGCAGACTATCAGTCAATATTCTGATATCATCATCATGAGATCACCCACAGAAGGAGCAGCGCGCTATGCTTCGGAAGTAGTTGAAATACCAGTGATCAATGCTGGAGACGGAGCAAATCAGCATCCTACTCAAGCATTACTGGATCTATATTCTATCAAGAAAACCCAGGGAACTTTGGAGAATTTGAAAATAGGGGTAGTGGGTGACCTGAAGTTTGGTAGAACTGTGCACAGTCTTTGCCAGGCATTAGGAGAATTTAATCCAAAGTTCTATTTTGCTTCGCCCTCTCATTTGAAGATGCCGGGATATATACTGGATGACCTTGATGATCGTAAGATAGACTGGCATGAAGACCGTAATATGGAAACCTTTATAGATGAACTTGATATATTGTATGTGACCCGTATCCAGAAAGAGCGATTTGCCGATGTAGAAGATTATAACAAAGTGAAAGGGTCTTATGTGCTGAAAAAGGATATGCTGGATGACGTGAAACCTAATTTCAAGGTATTGCATCCGCTGCCAAGAGTGGATGAGATACACACGGATGTGGATGACACGCAATATGCCTATTATTTTCCACAAGCAAGAAACGGTGTATTTACGCGTCAGGCAATAATATCAATATTACTGGGTGAGGTGTGAAATGAAAAAGATGAAGGTTAGACAGATAGAAAACGGCACCGTGATAGATCATATTGCAGCCGGTAAAGCATTATATATAGCCCAATTATTGCATCTGGTGGAGTCATCATTATTTGTGATAGGCTCAAACTTGCAGAGCTCAAAATTTGGTAAGAAAGATATTATTAAAATAGAGAATTATAATTTAAGTGACGCAGAAAAGCACAGCATTGCCTTGATCTCACCAACGGCATCATTTATTCAAATTCAGGATTTTGAAGTGGTAAGCAAAGAGAGAGCTCATATACCGGATGTGATCGAATACCTGATAGTGTGCCCGAATCATAAATGCATCACAAATATTGAGGTGATGAGCAGTAGATTTGTTATTAATAAAAATAACATGTCTGTAAGATGCGCTTATTGCGAAAAGAAATATACCGTAGATGAAGTTAAATTTAAACGCCTGATATAGCCAGGAGAAGAAATGGCAAAAAGAATAATTTATAAGCCTTCCCGCACTCTTTTAGAATTTCGACTACTGCCCGGGATGACAACTGCGCAATCCACGATAGATAAGATCAGCCTGGGGACTCCACTGGTATATTCCAGCAGTGATGAAAAGAAATACCGACTCAATATTCCCATAGTATCAGCTGCCATGCAAAGCGTATCTGGCGACAGGATGGGAATAGAGCTTGCCAAGCTGGGAGGCGTGGCATTTATATTCTGCTCGCAGACAATTGAAGCTCAGGCAGCTATGATCAGGAAGATCAAGAATTATAAAGCGGGATTTGTTAATCCTAAGACAGTATCTCCTGATATGACCATTGCTGAGATGTTTGAAATCAGGGAGAAGACGGGATATTCGACTTTTCCAGTAGTTGATGAAACTAATGTATTCGTGGGACTGATCTCGAAATATGATTATGATCTGGGGTTGCACGGCAATGTGCGGGTAAGCAGCCGTATGATCCCTGTAGAACATTGTGAGGTCGGCTATAATATAAGTGACCTAAAGGAAGCAAATAACCTGCTGCTGGAAAGTCATAAATCTGTACTACCGATATTGGATGATCATAAAAGACTGCAATCATTGGTATTTCGCAAAGATATAAATGACCACCTGAATAATCCGGATGAAGTGTGCGATGACCGCAAGCGTCTTCTGGCAGTGGCAGCAGTGAATACTCATGACTATCGGGAACGGATAAAGGCACTAACTGAAGCAGAAGTGGATGTGATCTCGGTAGATTCTTCTGACGGGTTCTCAGTATATCTGCAGGAGACAGTGGAATGGTCTTTGGCAGAATATCCTCATATCCCGCTAATAGGTGGGAATATCATAACCGGTGAGGCTTTCAGGTTTTTAGTTGATATTGGCTGCTCAGCAGTGAAGATCGGAATGGGTGGTGGCTCTATCTGCATCACTCAGGAACAAAAGGGAACTGGAAGAGGACTGGCATCATCCATAATCGATGTGGCAGCGGAGCGGGACAAGTATTTTAATGAAACCGGGAAATATATTCCATTGATAGCGGATGGCGGAGTTACCAGTACGAAGGATATAACGATTGCCCTGGCACTTGGAGCTGATTATGTGATGATGGGCAGATACTTTGCCAGAATGGAAGAATCACCCACAAACAAAATAGTTATAAATAATAGAGTGATGAAACCATATTGGGGAGAGGGTAGTGCCAAAGCCCGGGAGTGGGTGGAAAAGCGCTATCATCAGATGAAATTTGTGGAAGGGGTGGAAGGCTTTGTGGAATATAGCGGCAGATTGCGAGATAATCTGGATGAGACATTGATCAAGATCAAGGCATCTATGAGCACCTGCGGTTCAGCAACAATTATGGAATTTCATCAGAAAGCAGAACTGGAGCTGATATCCGCCTTATCGATCAGAGAAGGCAAAGCTCATGAC
>JAVCCT010000069.1 GCA_030765325.1 Candidatus Stygibacter frigidus
AGATTCTGTGTTTAGAAATACAATTTGATATGTGGCTCTCTACACCGAAGAGGTGGCTCAATTTTTGCGGAGACGTGGCTCTGTGCAGCGGACGCTATGCTCCCGTCAGCCGGAATATCCAAGTGAATACAATGACGCATTATTGAGAATCATAGATGTATAATTATCAGATTTTATTTGCTCCTGATGGCATAATTACTAAGAAAGCAGGAAAATAATTTCAATCTGGTAGTACGTTAGCAATGATTATGTAAGTTCATCAAATATTACATTATCCCATTTATTTTTTCTATTTGGGATTCAATTCCGGTAAGTGGGAAAAGCTCTATCTGGGGATAATAAAGTTCAGTTTCAGGGGGGCTATGGAGATGATCAGGTGTTTATTGTTTTTCAGGTGGGGGATTTCGCCATCGAAATAGACAGGTAGTTCATTTTCGGCAAATATCTCCAGTTTACGGCAGCGGATGAAGCTGACTTCCGGTTCTGATTCATGTTTGCCTTCCAGCGCTTTGGGTAAAACTCTGAAAATGCGCAGCAGCGAAACGTCACGGGCGAGCATCACATCCAGATAGTTGTCATCCACAAGTGCTTCGGGATTGAGTTTGAATCCACCTCCGGCATATTTGCCGTTACCAATTGCCACGAGGAGGAATTTTCCTGAAAGTTCATCTTTCTCATCAATAATGATCTTCATGGGGAAATTTCTAAATCTGAACATAGCCACCACAATGGCTGCCATATAGCGCAGCAGACCATTCAGGAATTTAATTTTATTAGCAGCTTCAGCTACCTGGGCATCAAAGCCTATTCCAAAGGAATTAAGGAAAAACTGGTCTTCAAAGGTCGCCAGATCAATTTTGATAATCTTTCCCTCAATTATTTGGTTAAGGCATTTATCAATGCCATGACTGAAGTGAAAATTACGACAGAAATCATTTCCTCCGCCTTCAGGGATAATACTGAAATTAACCTGCGCAGCTAAATTTGATTGAGCAATTCCTGAAGCAACTTCACTGGCAGTACCATCACCACCTACCGCGATGATATTATTATATCCTTCCAGGCAGGCGATTTGGGCTAATTCCACAGCATGACGCGGATAACGTGTGAGTTCTATCTGATAGTCCAGCTTGTGTTTATTTAAGTGTCCAATGAGGGAATTGATTTTCTTACCGGTTTTACCGTTACCAGCCGTTGAATTTACTATAAAGTACCATTTATCAGGCATATCTTTATCCTGTATCAGATCATTTTCCCCGACGGCTTTCTTTTATCAGCCTGTCATAAATTTCTATATAACTTGTGGCAGTAGCTTCCAGATTAAAGTCCCGTTCAGATTCAGTCATGATGCGCTGGATTTGAGTTTGTTTGATGTCAAAAGGCAGATTATAAAATTTAATCGCTTCTGAGAATCCATATTCCAGTCCGATTTTATCATTTAGTTTGAAGACAAATCCATTTCCTGTATTCTGCGAAACATCCAGATGTCTGATAGTGTCCACGAGTCCGCCAGTGGCATGAACAACAGGCAGGGTACCAAATTTGGGAGCTTCCATTTGAGGCAGACCGCAGGGCTCATAACGCGATGGCATGAGGATAAAATCAGCAGCAGCTTTACCCAGACTGCTAAGCGATTCATCAAATGATCTATAGGCGAACTGAGGATATTTTTTGGCAAGTTTGATCGCCTGATGTTCCAGATCAGCATCACCATTTGCAATAATGGCAATCTGCATATTAAAACGAGCAAAGAAATAGCGAATATTATCCAGCAGGAGATCAGGAGCTTTTTGAAAGAAAAGTCGGCTGGGCCAGAAAAATATTGGTGTATCAGGCTCTATAGGCAAACCCAGTTTCCTTTGGAAGTCTTCTTTATTAATAGCTTTTCCAGCCATAGCAGTTTTTCGGCTGTAATTGTGAATATGTGACATCAGGCGCGGATTAATGTGCATATTGGGAGCATTCAGAATACCGGTTGCTTTACCCTGGTGATATTTATCTTTGATAGTGCGTAAGATGGATTCTGGTACCATTGAAGAAAATTTGCCAGCTACAAGTTCTTCCAGAAATGTGGGGCTTACCGTATTGAAATGATCGCAGGCAAAAATTGCTGTAGCCGTGAAATCGACATTATAGTTATCAAAATATTCTTCCCATCTGTTTTTGAGGTCAGCAGGGAATTTTTCAAAGTAAAGGTGTTCGCCAAAATCGTAAGGTTTCAGACCAGAAAGTTCGATTTCCATTGGTGTTTGCAATTCAGTGAAGAAATTATGCAGTGTAAACAGGGTTTTAACGCCTTTTGCCTTGGCAGCAGCAGGGATTAAAGCAGTCATCCAGTCATTGCAGTGAATCACATCAGGTGAAATCCAGTCAATCAGGTCATTGATGATATGCCGTTGAAATGCCAGGGCACGTCTAACGCGGGAATGTACCTTATTATCTTCATAGGGATTGCTCAAATGAGCAAAGGCACTATCATTCACAAGATGAATTCCCTTTCCCCTGAGCACCAGAGTAAGCCGGTCTATCTGCTTATTGGTAATATCTGCCAGATGCTTTATATGGCTGTCATATTTAGGAATAACCACGTGGATATCATATTTATCTGCATCACTAAAATAGCGAACCAGACTGGCAGAAATATCACCGAGCCCACCACCTTTTGCGGTAATCAGGTTAGCAGCATTTCCCATACCTTCTGGAAGCTCGGTTATTTCAGGAGTGCAGATCAGGATGCGCGGTTTTTCGTGCATGAAAACAACATCATTGAATTCCAGATCAATCCCGTCACCAGGCATTATTCCCCCTTGGATTTATTTGTTAATGAAGATATCAATATATCATAATTATATTTTGAATTCTCTGCCATAAGATATAGATCAGCAAAACAGCTACTGATTTTTTTAAGGTCAGCCAGAGCTTGTTTTCTTGTTTTTGAAACACGGATTATTCTGGTAATCATCTCCAGAGAAAAGAACATGCCTTCAAAAGCTTCTTTTTTGAACCATTGGATACCATTATATTCGTGCACCATAATGATATTTTTGATAAGCTGATTTGAGAGCAGTTCATAGCAGGTATTATTACAATCTGAGATCATATCCTCCCAGATATTCTCATAATTAAGGCAGGCATATACTACGTCCAGGCACTGTCTGGGTTCAAGTTGATTACAGCGGTTGGAAAATATCTCCTGCAAAGGTTCTTCGAGCAGATATTTCTTGATCAAACTCCTAAGTTCCTTACCATTTTCTTCAGCTCTAATAGAAATTTCATGGAAGAGTGTCCAGGCAGCAATCATGCAACTAGGTGGAAAGGTGCTAAAGGCGGGATGGTGTTTGATAAGAGCTGTATCAATATGTTTAAACAGAGAAAGGGTTTTATTTTCGAGCTTTTTTTCTGACCATGGGATGAAGTTTTCAAGTTCCATAAAAGTAGAGTGAAAGTCAATTATAGCCGGGAAAAGCTCATTTTTCAGAAAGAATTTACGCTCCTCATTGTCACTGATTTGTCCACTGATGAGCAGTTCCTGATTTGAGATCATACCATAGGAGAAGAGCTTGTGTAATTTATCATGCAGAGGACGGAAAATAATCCTCTTTTTCATGTTTTCAATGCTATCAGTACCATGTTTACCAAGCATTTGATAGATTTGGCTTAATTTATTATTCTCATCATCTTTCTCAATTTTAAAATCAGAAAGCACATGATATTCATAACCATTAAGATCAATATACAATCCACTGGTTATCACTTCATCACATCTACGCAGATATTCTTGCTTAAAGATAATATCTTTACAGATCAGATATTTATCGGGACCATAATCTAAGCCAAGCAAACCACTTAATGAATCTGTATCGCCATTCTGAATTCTGCCGGTAGTAGTGGAAAAGCTGTTGTTAAATACCGTGAGAGTATGCATCCCATCATAATTATTATAGTAGGTTATCACGTTTTCATTGAGATTTCCGGATTCATTAATAAAATCAAACAAGTGGAAATTATCAGCTTCCGCAAAGAGTTTGCGCTTCTTTAAGAGAGGAAATATTTCTCGCTCATGCCGTTTTATCAGATAATTATTTTCCTCTTCCATCATTCTGGGGGAAGCAAATTCCATCCCATACTTCTCTTTAAATCCCTCGATCTGTCCATGACCAAACATGGGTAATCCTGGCAAGGTGCACATCATAATGCATACGCCAAAATATTTGTCATCATCTCCAAATTGGCCAATAGCCGTGTCTTCATCAGGATTGCTCATGAAATTCACATAGCGCTTGAGGATTCTGCGATCAAATTCTATGGTATTGATAATAGTTTTTCTGAAAGCAGAATTATCTTCTCTCATCATCATGTGCATAAAGGCGCTGTTATAAACGCGATGCATTCCCAGATTGCGTACAAAATAGCCTTCCATCATCCAGAATGCTTCTGCCAGAAGAAGAGTTTCAGGAGCTTCAGTGGCAATAGCGTCCACTACATCACGCCAGAATTCACGAGGAAATACTTCATCAAACTCTGCTTTATTCATGCCATAATCACTGCGGGAAGGAATAT
>JAVCCT010000349.1 GCA_030765325.1 Candidatus Stygibacter frigidus
CAAATTTACCGCCAAAGGTAGTCAGAAAGTAGAAGTGCTCATTACACGAATGGTGGAAGAGATTGTAACTGTGATTGCAGACACACTTCCAGAAAAACAGTACAAGTGCCTTTATATGCTCGGTGGTTATGGGCGAGGTGAAGGTGGCGTGATAATAGTAAATGGTCAGGAGCGCCCACATAATAATTTTGATTTGTTACTGGTGGCAAATGATGTCCGTGCTGATAAAGCAGAGGAAATGAAAGTCAAAATTGACCAAGCCCTCCAGCAATTGATCGAAAGGATTGGAATAGGTATAGATATCAGTGTGATCAATGCCAGTAAACTCAAAAGCTCTTCCTGCAGAATGATCTGGTATGATATGAAATTTGGGCATAAACTGCTGCTGGGAAGCAATGATATTATCATGTCATGCTCCCAGTACAGATTAAATAAAATTCCTGCCTGGGATGCTCGAAATCTTCTGGTTAACCGGGGAACTCTAATGATCATCAATGATCTTATTATCAAACAGAGCGCTCTTGATATTGAGCTTAAGAAAGTGATCATCAGACATACAGTGAAGAGTATCATTGGCTATGGTGATTGTCTGCTATTTTTCTTAGGTGAATATGACTGGAGCTATATTGAGAAGCAAAAAAGAATGCAAAATAGGAAAGAAGTAGACCCGCAATTTAAAAAACTCTATGATGATGCCATGAATTTCAGGTTTCAGCCGGATTATGAGCCATTTCTGATTAAAGACCCTATCCAATGGATGAAAGAAGTTAAACAAATATTGCAGAAAATTAACCTTTCCTGCGAATCAAAGCGCATGCACCGTAAAAAGCTTAACTGGGATAATTATATTAACATTGCTTTAGGACATGGCACAACTGAAACTGGATTGGGTTTAAAAGCCTGGGGAAAGAGATTGATCAACTATTCAAATATGCAGTCTGAATTCCCTGGCAAGGCACCAATGAGTGTAAGAATGGGTTATAAATTTTTAGGTGATAAAGGTGTGTTACCTCTGATATATCCCCTGATAGCTTATAATTTGAGAAATCAGGACTATAGAAAAATTGCCCGAGGATTTTTGCAGGTGCAGAATTTTAATTTTGAAGATCTGCGCAGTGCCTACCTCAAGAAATGGGGTGAATATATGGACACTAATTTCACTTATCTTTTAAAGAAATTTCAGATCAAATTGAAATAGGAATAATTTTAGATGATATGCCTTAGCGGTGATCTTCATCATATGTCTCTTGGTACGGGTAATCAGGCACACAGCGATTTTCCTGAAATTCAGATAGCAGAAATCTATCTAAAACTCCTGGAAGAAGCAGGGATTAAGGTTACTTTTTTTGTTACCGGCAGATCATTCGCAGAAGAATGGCACTATCTTGAGCCTATTTGCAGCAGCAGCAATGTAGAAATTGGCGGTCATAATTATAATGCCTTTAAACCCTCTTTAGGGCATCGTATCTGGAATAAACTTACTGGTAATTATAATGGACCTTATATCTGTCAAAAAATAGACGCTAAAAAGACAATTGAAATTATCCAGCAAAAAACCGGAAAGAAAATTAAAGTCTGGCGTAATCACATGTATATGCATGGACCTAATACAGAAAAGGTTTTAGCTGATCTGGACATCAAAATTTGTTCTGATGGAGTGAAAAAAGATTCCAATGGCTTGATTCCTCATTCAACTGGAATATATAATTTCCCTTTGAATATAATCCCTGACCATGAGCATCTTATCCATGCCGAACGAACTCCCCAGTGGATTGAATGGTGGCAAAAACGCTATAACTGGAGTGATGATTTTGGTCCTGAATCCTATTATATCGAGGAATGGATAGACATTGTGCTAACAGGATTGAAACAAAATGAGGCAAATGGAATTACTTCCAATATGATCATCCACCCTATCACTCTTTATTTATGTGATAAATTTCAATCTTTTAAAGAAAAACTGCTGCCCTGGCTGGCTGATCATGAAACTGTATTTATGAGTGAACTGCTGTCCCGGCAGGATTAGAGTAATATGCCAGATAATCAACCAAAAGTATCCATTGTGATGAGGAGCAAAAACTCTGACTGGGTAATTGCCCAGGCTTTGGCTGCTTTATACTCTCAGACATTTCAGGATTTTGAATTGCTGGTGGTTGATTCCGGCTCCACTGATAGAACTCTGGAAATAGTTAACCAGTATCCCTGTCGTCTTATCCAGATAGAATCCAAAGCCTACTACCCGGGTTCTGTGCTTAATATGGCTATTGAGCAGACAAAGGCAGATATAATCGTATTCCAGAATTCTGATGGAGTTCCTCTTAGCCCTCACACTTTGCAGAGACTTGTGGATGCCTTTGATGACCCTTCCATTGATGCTGCTCTTACGCGTCAGATTCCCAGACCTGAAACTTTCGACTGGGTGCGCCGTGATTACAACCTTAGTTTCCCCGATGCCATGCAAACTCCTGATTGGATCAGGCTTTCATTACCTATGGCTGCCATGCGCAAAAGTGCCTGGGAAAAGCATCATTTTTATACTGATGCCTGGGCTTCTGAAGATACTGAATGGGGTGAATGGGCAGTAAAAAATGGTATGCAGATCAAATATGTCCCTGATGCCATCATTATGCATTCGCATAATTATACACTCAAACAGATATATGGTAGAAAGTTTGTGGAAGGAGAAGCTGATTCCTTTATTTATTCACGAAAACCCTCATTGGCAGGGATGATCATAGGGATGATAAAACAAACCCTGCGTGATATCATCTATCTTTTACCAAAATTTAATCTTATGGAAACTGCTGGCGCTTTTCCCCGCAGCTTCATCTATAATTATGCTTATTACAAAGGACTGCAGCTGGGCAATAAAAGACAAAAAACAGGTAATAATGATACCAGTATAGGTCAAAGCAATGTGCTCTCCCGTTATGAAAAATAATACTCCCAGCTACCGCATTTTTGTAAGTGGAATGGCTTATGACGAAGGAAAATCTGGCGTCTCTGATTATCTGAATAATGTCATTAAAGCTCTTTCTATTGATCACAAAATTGATATGATTATGTTGGAAAGCGATATCGAGAGCTTTCCAGTTTCCAATTCTAATCTTAATTTGATCCCTATCTCAGATAAATTAAAAAACCCGGTTAGAAATATGCTCTGGCATCTCTATACTCTGCCCAAAAAATTTGATCTGAAAACATATGATTTTATTTTTTTACCAGCTGCAAACCGTCGACTTATTGCGCAATCACCAGTGCCTGCAATAGTAACTTTTCATGACCTTTCTCAGTTCCATATTCCAGCTAAATATGATGCTTTTCGCATGTTTTATATCAAAAATGTGATACCTCATTTTGTTAAGAAAGTTGATAAAATCCTGGCTATAAGTAAAAATACTAAAGATGACCTGTTAAAATACTATAAATTAGCCCCTGAAAAAATTGAAGTGAATTATAATGGTTATGACAGTAAACGCTTTATTCCTGCCCCCAAAACCAGTCTCAAACCACTGGGTATCCAAAAAAAATATTTTCTCTATATTGCCAGAATTGAGCACCCGGGCAAAAATCATCTGAGACTCATCAAAGCTTATGAAGACCTTCCTCAGGAAGTAAGAAATAGATACGATTTAGTGCTTCCGGGAAAAAGCTGGTCTGGCAGTGATAAGATAATGGAGCATCTTGAAAATTCTCCTGATAAAGAACGCATTCATCTCACAGGATTTGTGGATAGCGAGATATTGCCGCAATTATATCAGCAATGCAGCTTATACATTTTCCCCTCACTTTATGAAGGTTTTGGGATTCCCTTGATTGAAGCAATGGCTTGCGGGGCACCAGTTGTGTGCTCAAACACATCTTCTTTACCTGAAATTGGTGGTGAAGCAGTTGCCCTTTTTGATCCATATTCCGTGTTATCGATCAGGGAAACCATCTGGCGGGTGATAAGCAGTGAAAAAATGCAGGAAGCCATGATTGAAAACGGCTTCCGCCAGGTAAAACAATTCAGTTGGAAAAAACATGCCAGGATGATTATTAATTCATTTGAGGAGATAAATTCCAGTGCCCAGAAACAAGAATAATGAAAGGGAAGAATTCTCAAAAAAGCTTCTTAGTAAATTAGCTGCTGATAATAAGAAACCTAAAAAATATCAGCATAATTTTCGCTTACCACTATTTCATTTCTGGCACAGATTATGGCATATATTATTTATCATTCCATTTTTACCTTTTATCTGGATATTACATTTAGTCCTGATATTTCGCTTTATATTTACCAGTAAACCGATATTTTATACTCAGGAGTGCTATGGTAAAAAGGGAAATCTGATCATTATAAAATATTTTAATTCTAATATCGGAAGTAATTTTGCCTTATTTTATCATGTTCTCAGTGGAAAATTAAATCTTATTGGCTATAGCCTTAATACTTTAAGAGAATTAGGTGATTCTTTTATCTATGATTATGCTCCTGGTGTTATCAATCTCTGGTATATCAGATCAGCTTCCCGCACTGCCTATGAGGGTATCAAGGAAACCGATAAGGAGTTTGTTAGTACCCTGCTGCTTAAAGCAGAGCTTAATCCTGATATCATTAGTTTTATCAAACTAATCAAGGCAGAATTTCTGCTTATGATCAGGTTTCTGGTCGCTGGCATTTTCCGTACCTTTCAAAAAGTTAAGCATCTACCCGGAATGATAGACCCCATATTTCTGTTCAACACCAGACTGCGTAATGTTTCCATGCAGCAAACAATGGACCAGATAAAATCTACGATCAATAATAACGGCGGCAATAGTGTAATTGCAAAACGCAAAATATATTTTGTTAATCCTGATTGCTTCAATAAAACCTTTTCCCCGGCTCTGGTTGATTATAAAGCCATCCTGTCGGAATCAAATCTGGAGGACTGGATCTTTGCTGATGGAATTGGGATAAATATTGCCGTAGATATGCTGGGCTATCCCAAAAATGAGAATATTAATGGGACTGATCTGCTTCCAAGACTTGTGGAACTCGCTGCTGCCAATGATTTCTCTCTTTTCCTCTTAGGAGCAAAAGAAGGAATTGCGGTTACCATGAAAGAGAAGCTGATCAGCCAATATCCTGATCTGCAGATCAAAGGTACCCAACATGGCTATTTTGACTGGGATGCACAAAGTGCTGATATTGTCCAAAAGATAAATGATCTTCAAGTGGATATACTGCTGGTAGCATTTGGTGCCCCCCATCAGGAACGCTGGATAGAAAAGTGGTTCCCGCATTTGAATTGCTCACTTGTTATTGGAGTAGGCGGGTTATTTGATTTTTATTCAGGTAGAATGAAAAGAGCTCCCCGCTGGCTAAGAGATATTGGGCTGGAATGGGTTTTCAGGCTTCTGATGGAACCCCGGCGTATGTTTAAACGCTATATAATTGGGAATCCTCTTTTCCTGAGGCGGGTTAAGAAAATCCAAATGACTGCTGCCTGGCTTACTCGCAGGATCATGCAGACAAAAAAACATCGAAATCTGCAAGTAATTGATTTTGATAACCTTGATTTGATCAAAAAAAGGAATACAGGATTTGTAGATATATTCCCAATGATAGCTGATTTCTGCTCCTCAAAGCAGATTTCCATCTCTTTGGTTACCAATGATCAGGTTATTTCAGAAAATTGTTCTCAAAATCTCTCTCACATTTTTCCTCAGAACAATTTTATCTGTGGTTTTCCTGCTCACAAAGAACCATTTTACCTGATCATTGCTGAAAGTATTGTTCCTCAACAGATAGGAGCTCTCAGAAAAGCCGGTATAAGCGCTATTTGCTTGATTGATAAACGCTTTATAAATGAATTTATCCATATTAAAATTCTCGAGTGAAATCATTATAATTGACAAAACATCTCTCAGTCTTGATTTATCGTATTTGAATAAATGGTGAGAGAAATGAGGATTAAATGAAGAAAAGAGATAAGGAAACAGAAAAGATCATCAGAAGATTTTCGGAAGAAAACCTGAAACATGAAAAATCTTCTCATATGCACAAAATTCTTTTCTGGCAATCCTTCATAAATTTCTCCTATGGCTTAAAAAGAGTCCTTGATTTCACTCTTTCCCTGATTGCAATTATCCTGCTTTCACCGTTATATGTATTAACTGGAGTTGCTATTTTTCTGGAAAATCCTGGTCCCATTATTTATTCCCAGCAACGGGTTGGGAAAGATGGAAAGCCATTTAATTTCTATAAGTTCCGCTCCATGATCGTGGGAGCAGAGAAATTAAAAGACCAATTGCTTCCTGAAAATGAATCTGGAGGTGGCATTATATTCAAAATGAAACATGACCCTCGCATCACACACGTAGGTCACTTCATCAGAAGATCCAGTATTGATGAATTACCCCAGTTCATCAATGTCCTCAAAGGTGAAATGAGCCTTGTAGGACCCAGACCCCCATTACCCAAAGAAGTAAATCAATATACTCTGGAAGATAGAAAAAGACTGCACATCAAACCTGGCATCACCTGTATCTGGCAGGTGGAAGGCAGAAGTGATATCCCATTTAATAAACAGGTAGAACTCGATAAACAATACATTCGCTCCCAATCACCCTGGGAAGATTTCAAAATCCTGCTTAAAACTATCCCTG